>CAYHVU010000024.1:5920-14353 GCA_964360075.1 uncultured Methanosarcinales archaeon | reverse complement strand
GCAAGGCACACCGCGTCCAGATAGACTGTTGCCATTATTGCACCCACGATTCGTGGATGCGGTCAGTGTAGCGGTCGAGCACCATGAGAATTTCCTCTTCAAACTCCTTGCCCGCGAGCACGTCGACGCAGAATCTGCTCGTTCCGGTCTGTATCATCAGTTTTGTCGTTTCCATTTGTTTACACCTCGTTTGTGCTATACTGTAGTAGGTGTTGTAGAAGAAATAAGTATTACTGACAAAAATGTAGCACCAGTGTTGTACATCGCAACAATCTTTTAATACCCGCGCACGCGTACAACCGCGTGCTCGACACGCAACTCACCAAGAAAATAGTGGACTTTGTCAAAGCAAAGCCAAGAACTGTACAGGAAGTCGCACACCTATTGCAAAAGAATTGGCGCACGGCCGATAGATATCTCGAAAAGCTCGCAGAAGACGGCATCATCGCAACAAGAACATTCAGAGAAGGCACCCGCGGCGCGTTGAAGCTCGCGTTCTGGCAATCTTCCGACAGCATCCACAGCACTGATTTGCAGCAACGGCTCTACCGCATGATAGAATATGGGAGAAACAAATATGATTTCTCGCCCTTGGAACTGTTCCAGTACGTAGACCCGAAATTGAAGCGCGCATTCCTCGAAGAACAGAAAGACGAGGACGTCTCAATCGAACACGAGCTCGTGTCTCACATGCGTTCTGCAACCAAACAAGTGCTCTTCTTCTCAGGCAACCTATCCTTCGTCAATGTCATCGAACATGATGTCAAATTGCTGGACGTCATCGAAGAAGTCGCCCGCAGAGGCGTGCCCATCAAATTCCTGGCGCGCATAGACATCACCGCCTTGAAGAATCTGAACAAGCTGCTCGCGCTGAACGCGAAAGTCGGCAAGGACTTGATTGAAGTGCGCCATGCAATCCATCCGTTGCGCGCGTTCATCGTCGACAACACGTTCGCGAGATTAAAGGAAACAAAGAACCCGGGCGACGTCAAGCGCGACGAGCTCAAGAACAAGACATACGTGTTCTACGAAATACGGGACACGGATTGGGTCGAGTGGCTGCAGAACGTCTTCTGGAGCTTCTGGCGTATCGCAGTTCCTGCCGAAAAAAGGTTAGAGACAATCAAGCTCATCCAGAGACTCAAGAAAACCTGATGCGCGTTTCTTCTGCATAATACCGAGGTTCCTTTCCTTGTTCCTGCTCGCGCCAGACAAAGCGCTTTGGATTTCTGACGCGCAAACCGATAGGTTGCAAGTACAATCTACTCATAACCGGTACCGAGGGGTGCTGATCAGCACCGTCAATGCGAGGGCGATAACAGGCAGGCAAAAACATCTGCGGTGAAGCCGTCACATAGCGCGGCTCGTCCAGCGCCAATTCTAAACATGATGAGGTGCTTTTTGCTGCAGAAAAATGTCCGGTACGAAAATAGCTCGGCGCAATACGCCTGCCTGCGATGTGAACGACCGGTAACCCTGCTGCATGGAACAGCCAGGCAAACACCAATGAGCGATAGGAAAGATCCTGCGATCGTCCGACGTCAAATCCGAACGCATCCCAGTTCTCAGTTATGATGTCAAATTTGGAACGAATGTCGCCAATGTGCTCGGAGGGATGTTCATAGGATATGATAAGTTCGCGCATCTGTGCAGGATTGATAGAAGGGAACAGACTCGTGAACGAAATATTTCTTGTGCTACGCCGTTTCAGATGCATGTGATGGACCCGGCCAGATTCGAACTGGCGACTCTCTCGACGTGAACGAGATGTCATAACCGCTAGACCACGGGTCCTTACCGTCGGTGTTTTCAAAGTTCGCTTTTAAACTTTGTGCCGACGAAACATTTAAATCGGCCCAAACAGGCGAAAACCCATGAACGACGGAAAGAAGTACGCCCTCTTGCTCTGCTATCTCGCGCTGACCATCATTCTCGTTGTGAACGCGTTCACGCACTTCCAACAGGACGGCGACGGATTTATCTCAACAACCTTCTTCATCTCGCAAGGGCTCGTGCCCCATCAAGATTTCTTTTCTCCGCATCCTCTGTTCCAGAACTACTTGCTCGCGCCGCTTTCATGGCTGGCTGGGCAATCTCCATCGATTCTCACCATCTACAACCTGCTCGCAATCGTGCTGGTGCTTATCTGCGCGCGGCTCACCTACACGATCGCGAAAAGAAACGGCTTTCAGAATCCGCACGCGGCAAGTTTGCTCTTCCTCGCAGGATACACGGCAGTCACGAGCTATTTCCTGCGCTATGACTTTTGGGAAGTGCTCTTCCTGTTGCTGTTCTTTTGGTTCAAAAAGCCTCTTTGGAAAGGATTCATGCTTGGGCTCCTGCTGTTGATGACGCCGGTGTTCGTGTTTCCGACGGGCATCCTCATCAGCACATATCTGCTGACGAATTTCTGGCATGACAAGAAAAAAGCAATCGAGCCCAGCCTAGGAATCGCGCTCGGCATCGTACTTGTCGCGCTCGTCCACATACGCATTCCTATCTCTGCGCTCATCTACGATGTCATTCAATGGAACAGCGCGTTGGGCAACTATTATGGCGTCCCGTGGATGGAAGCAGTATTCTTCTCGTTAGTCTACATTATGGCCGCACTCATCATCGGCGGCATTGTCATTTTCAAATATCTGCGTACAAAAAATATTGCGCTCCTCGCAGCAAGCTACACAAGTGCATACGTCATTCAGATAGTTCTTATGAACATCGTCTACGGCCCGTTCACGCGAGTAAAACTACCTGCTGCCGTTCCAATAATCGCGCTCATGGTAATCTTTGCTGCCTACTACAAACCACGCCTTGCGAGCCTCATCATCATTGCGCACCTGCTCCTGACACTGCTCGCGTACACTCCTTCACTCGCAATGCCGCAGTTGGAGTTTGTCGAGGTTTCACAGACATTGAACTCCTGCGTCGCGCCGGATGCCACGATGATGTATGACCAGACCCCTCCTAACAACGTACCACGCATCCCGCTCTTACGGCAACCGAGCGATTACCACTGGTTTCTCAGGCACTGGTTCCCACGCTTGAATATCACGTTGCCAGAACATCAGTTCCAAGAGCGGCTCTACCTGTGCGGCAACACAATCGAGCGTTCAGATTTTGTCTGCACGTCGAATGAGCTCGAGCAGCTACAGACTCTTTGCAATAACTTCTTACTTCCTGCATCAATATGGGCGAATATACGAGGCGACATTCGCGCTTTCTTGTTCGGATAGATTTTTAAACAAGTGCGTCTCAGAATTAGAAAAAGAGGCAGTATGCAAATTTCAATCGACACGTCAAAGGATTCGCACGACCACATCAAGCATGTGATTTCGATGCTGCAACGCATCGTGGATGCGTCTTCTGTCGCTTCATCTGATGCTTCTGCACCGTTTGCTGGGCTGTTTGGTGATTCTACGCCTCACCCTATCGAGCCGCATACGCCCTCACCAGGGCTTCCGCCGCCTGCGCCAGAAAATCCGCTTACACATCTGCAAGAACTGAACGCGCCAAAGGACGAAAGCCCGAAGGCCGTCGACCTTTGGGGCAATCCCAAAAAAGAGGATGATAACCCTCCGGTCGAAGTGTACTGATGGTCTCGCTCAAACAGGTTGCGGACGATGTCCGCTATATCCGTGAAGAACATATCGACAAGATTCCGCAGCACTTCAGCCCAAAAGCCATTGTCGCCTCGCTGTTCGGTGCGCTCATCTTCGGGCTTACCTTCTCGTTGAAAGGATTATTACTGCAGGTGACGCAGAACTTTTCTGTGAACCAAAAATGGTACATCATTGCCGCACTTCTGCTCATTCTCACGGCCGAAATCTATTTCATCGGTTACGCCCGCGTGAAGAACAAGTCCCAACGGCATTTCAGCCAGTTCTGGCTCAAACGCACCATCACATATTTCGGCATCGGAGTCGTCGTCGCCATTTTTCTCGTCTATATTTACGGCGTGCAGAACCTTGTGGTCAGTGATGCGCATTTGCTGAACACAATCGTTGCGCTTGCGCTGCCGTGCTGCATTGGCGCGTCGATTGCGGATCTGCTTAAGCAGTACTGACATGGCCATCCTCGCAGGAGATATCGGCGCGACCAAAACCATTCTCGCAATATATGATTCTCATGGTCAACTTGCGAAGAAACGCTTCGCAAGCAAGGGTTATCGCTCGTTTTATGCCATGCTGCGCGAGTTTCTCACAGGACGCAAGGTCACGCGCGCGTGTTTCGGCGCGCCAGGACCTGTCATCAACGGAAGCGTCAAGGCGACGCATCTGCGCTGGACGCTCAATGAACACAAGCTACGCAAGATGCTCGGCTGTCCTGTTAAACTTATCAACGATGTCGAGGCCATGGCGCGCGGGCTGACGCACTTGCGTGCCCGCGATACTGTACTTCTCTTCGGCAAACATAGCACCGGAACAAAGGCGTTGCTCGCGCCAGGGACAGGACTTGGCATGGCATTCCTGACCCCTCACGAAGTCATCGCAAGCGAGGGAGGCCACGCAGACTTCGCGCCGATGAACGAACTCGAATTGAAATTTAAAACATTTCTGCGAAAGAAACTCGCATATGCTGGCACCGAGGCAGTGTTGTCCGGTCCGGGCCTGCTGAACATCCACGAGTTCCTTACGCACAAACGGCTGGACTCCCCTGCGATGGTCACCGACGGTGCGAGCAGAAACGACAAACGCTGCATCAAGACAGTCACGCTCTTCCTGCGCGTTCTCGCGCACGAGACACAACGTGTCGCGCTCACCAGCAAAGCGCTTGGTGGCGTGTACATCGCAGGAGGTGTCGTGCGCCATCTGCTGCCATTTCTCAAGAAAAACACATTCGCCAAATACTACCTGGACAATCCTCGCATGCGACGTCTGCTCGCGCTCATTCCTGTGTATGTGGTCTTGAACGATGAGCTAGGTCTGCTTGGCGCGCTCAGCTGCGCTAGAACTGGATTATTTTCGGCGTCTTCGCGACGTTGATAACTCTTGTCTTGCCAATCATTTCTTCGATGCCACCGAGCTCGTGCACGTGACCGCAAAAGAGGATTTCTGGCTGAAACTTTTCGACTGCTTTTCTGACTGCCCAACTGCCAGGGTAGCCTGATTTCTTTTCGAGTAATGTTCCTGCGGGATGTTCATGCACGACCATAACTTTGCGCAACGCAGACTTCACACTCTCGTGCGCCTGGTTGAGCAGTTCGTATTGGTCTTCCGCACTTGTTGGAAACGGTCCTGGCGAGGCTCCGCCGGCGCCGAAAATGCCGATGCCTTGATGAATGATGCCCGTGCCGTTCAGATGAATGGAGTCATAGAGTTCCGCGAGAAAATCTCCAGTCGCGGCAGACTCGTGGTTGCCGTGCACGAACAAGACTTTCTTGCCTGCTTGCTTGAACGGGCCGATGATACCTTCGGCTGACTGGTCCGCGTACGTCAAATCGCCTGCTAAGACAACAAGGTCGACGTTCTCCTTTACGGCTTGCGCGGCGAGTCGTTTGATGAACGCCTGGTCCGCGTGGACGTCCGATACGGCGAGTATTTTCATAGTTATTTTAGCGACGGAGGGCTTAAAAAGGTTGCGGACTACTTCGCCATGTCGAGGACTGCCTTCAACACTTCCGGAACTTTCGTGATGCCGTCGTCTGCAGTGAAATGCCCTCGTCCCGAGAATACTTTTGTCGTTGCATCAAGCTTTTCCTTAAACCATGTTCTGTTCTCCAGCGAGACATAAGGGTCATCATCCGCGAACAGCACGATCAGAGCACGCGTTCTCTTCCGTACGGTTGCGTACTTGATCGGCGTCGTCAGCCATGGCTTTGCAATCTTACGATAAGTTGCGTCGGGAAGCGCCTCGTCTGTCAACGTCAGCCACGGCGCAACGAACACGCAGCCGCCGACCTTTGTTTTGGCGGTCTGCAGGTAGCGTAAAATAGTCTGCGCACCGATGCTGTGCCCGACAAAATAGGTGTCCTCGTCAGGCGTTCCCACGGCTTTCGCGAGACGGGCAACCCATTTCGTGATGTCTGGCGCGTCCGTGTCCGGCATCGCCGGGACAGCGACCTTGAATCCTTTCTTTTCCATCGCCCCTTTGAGCCAGGGATACCAGTGCATATTCGGCGAGAATTCCCAGCCGTGGACGATGAACACCCGTTTCATGTCCGGGCCATGAGAACTTTTCTGACAGCGGCGCTCGTTCTCTTGCGGCGTCCAACGCTGATAACCGGCAAACAATACTTCTTCGCTTCATGTTTGATAAATTCGTTGAACGCAAACACCCATTTCACTTCTTTTTCTTTCACACTATCTGGATATTTATGCGCTTCGTCCCACAATCCGCGCGTGAAAATCGTCTTGCGCACGCGCGCACGATTTTCGTCAATGAGAAAGACTACCTTCACATGCGGATGCTTCTTTTTGAGCGCCGCGACTTGAGCCGGAAGAATGGCTATGCCTTCAATGATAAATGAGTGCCAGTTGTAATCCGTTTCAATAAATGCTTTCACGCCTTTCCAGACTTCAACGTTTTCCTTGTTATGTTGTCGAATGATTTCCTGAGGCGTATGCATTCTCAAGTAAGCTGCACCCATCGCAGGCGTCGCGTTTGCGTGCTGGAAGAGCGCAGGAAAGTCTTTTTTGCTCACGATTTTGCGCATCTGCTCTCGAATGCTGTCCGTAGAAATCCACGGTAATTTCAACGATTCAGCCAGCTGTTGAGCAAGATGACTTTTGCCCGCAGTTGGGGCTCCACCGATAAGAATGACGCGTTTCATACTTTAAGACTCACGACGTTACTCAACCCATGATCGCCCATCGACACGCCGTACAACGTCGACGCCTCGGAAATGACGTTGTCGTTGTGCGAAATCACGATGTATTGCGCGCGGTCACAATATTTACGCACTAATTTCGCCAATTTCTCGGAGTTGTGCTTGTCAAGCGCAGCATCGACCTCATCAAGAATGTAGAATGACGCAGGAGCATGTTCTTGAATCGCGAAAATGAACGCCAATGCAGTCATCGTCTTCTCGCCGCCTGATAAAGAGCGTATGTCCAAGAACTTGCTGCCTGTCAAACGCACCTTGATGTTCAGACCGCCCTCAAAAGGAGTTTCAGGCGTGTCCAATTCAAGGTCTGCGTCACCTTTTGTCGACAACGCAGAGAAGATGCTGACAAAGTTCTGCTTCACGACAGCCAAAGACTGCATGAACAGCTCACGTTTGCGTCCTTCAATCTCGCTCATGAGCGTGACGACCTGCTCTTTTTCCGTAACAAGCGTTTCTTTCTTTGCATGCAATCCATGGTATTCTTTTTCAACAGTATCATAAATGTCGAGCGCGCGCAAGTTCACGCTGCCGATGTTCTCGCGCATCTTTTCGCATTCCTTGATTTCTTTATGAAGCACTTCATCTGACTTTGACGGATCCAATTCAACGCCAGCGTACTGCTCGAACTCTGCCACGAACGCGGCGCGCTCAGCTTTCACGCGCGCGTCCTCGATGCTCAACGTGTTCATCTGCAATTCTTCCTTGCGCGAATTCTCTTCCACGGTTAACGCCTTGTTCTCAAGCGCCGTGATTTCATCTGACAATTTATTGCGTTTGGTAAACAAGTCCTTGAATCTGCTTTGGAATTCTGCCTGCATTTTTTCCTTTTGCTTGACAGATTTTTCGGTTTCCTTTATCTTCACATCCTTTTCCTTAGCTTCAGTCTTGAACTGCTCTGTTTCAGATTCAAGCTCTTTCAGTATCTTTGCTGTATTCTCCTTGTCGCGCAACAAGATGTCCGAAAGTTGTGCATCGACGTTCTTCAAGTCTGCAGTCAAGAGAATGATTTCATCGGAGAGCTTCTTGCGGTGCTCTTCGTATGCATTGAGTTCCGCGATGACGGTCGGTTTGCGCAGTTCCGCGATCTTTTCGTGCAATTGCTGCTTTTTTATCTTGATTTGCGCCAAATTGGACGTTGATTCAGAGAGCGTGTCTGCCAAACCGTCAAGTTTCTTTGAAACGACTTTTAATTGATCCTGCAGTTCTTCCTTGTAGCTCTTGCTGGCATCCAAATCAGACGTATCCAAGTGCAGCGATTTCTCGGTCTTGATGATTTCGCCCTCGATGTTTGCCTTGAACTCGCGCAGTTTCTGGATTTTGTCCTCGTTCTCTGTCTTTTCAGACTGTAATTGTGACGTACGCGTCTGTAATGTTGAAACCTCTTCGCGGCTCTTGTCAATGCTCCCGCCGAGCTCGTTCTCCTTGAACGCGCCTTGCTTTTTCGCACGGAATCCACCTACCATCGCGCCTGATAACTCACACAAATCGCCATCGAGAGTGACCATCTTAATTGTGCCTATGCCTAATTTGCGAGCGACATCAATATTTTGGACGACTAACGTATTGCCGAACACGTACGAGAACACTTCCTTGAATTTCGGCTCGAACGT
>CAYHVU010000024.1:0-5820 GCA_964360075.1 uncultured Methanosarcinales archaeon | reverse complement strand
TCAGCAACCGTGCCATAAATGCCGAGAGAATGTTCCGCATTCTCTGGCACAGCAGAACCACGGGTTCTGCTTGTGTCGCCCAATTGCTGTCTGCTTTCCATGACTTTCTTGACTGCGACGTTTCCAGAAATCGCTTCCTGCACGGACGCGTTGCGCACTTCCAAGCGCGCGAGATCTTCTGAAATCTTGAGCAGTCGTTGCTTGCCTTGAGAAAGTTCGGCAGCTAATTTTGAATCATGATTCAAAAGTTGGTTGAGCTCGAGCACGGACTTCTTGAACTCATCTTTGCGTTGCTTGAGCGCCTTGACTTCTGCGGCGTTCGCGTTCTCGAGTTCCCTGACCTTTTCCATCTGCTGGTCTATAGTCTGGAGCTGGAACTCAATCTTGTCCTTTTCTCTGAGAAGGTTCTGCTGCTCTTCGCGCAATGTAGAGAGCGATTTCTGCTTTTCTTCCGCCTCCTGGTCAAAACGCACAATGTCCTGATCGAGTGTGTTGCTGTCGCCCAACTGGTGCTTCCTGCGGAAATCCAAGAGTTTTTTCTCGTGTGCAACAAGCTCTTTTTGTAAACTTGATTTTCTTCCTTCCCAGTCTGACTTTTGCGTTTTTGTCTCTGTAATCTTGGTATCTAGCCCTTCAGATGCCTTGTGCAATTGATCTTTGCGCTGCGCAATTCTGCCCAATTCTGTATGCTTCGCGCTCAACGTCGTCTTCATAGTGGCGAGCTCGATGCGCAAATGCTCAATCTCTTTCTGCATGCTAACTTGTTCAAGCTCGCCCTTTTGCTGGACTTCTGCGTCGATACCTTGCATCTCAGCCCTGTTCGTCTGGATTCGGCCGCGCAATTCATTGACTTGGCCTTGCAATTTATCGAACTTGGAGCGGTATCCGGAAATCTTTTCGCCTAACTTCTGCACATCCACTTCCTTCACGTCAAGCTGGCGCTTGAGTATTGTCGCCTTGTTGGTGCGCAGACGATCGCTTAGTTCCTTGAACTTCAACGCGTGATCGCGGTCTTTTTTGAGATCTTTCAAATACGATTCGCGTTCCTTGAGGATGATACCCACTTGGCTCAAGTTTTCCTCTACTTTTGCCAAGTCATTGAGCGCGTGTTGTTTCTTTTCCTCATACATTCCTATGCCGGCAATCTCCTCCACAATTTGCCGACGCTCAATGGCAGGCATCTCGCAGAAATGAACGATGTCTCCCTGGAGAATAATGTTGTAGCCATTGGGGTCGATGTTGGCCACGCCTAGCAAGTCAAGCATTTCCTGGCGAGTGCGTGTCGTGTTGTTGATTTTGTACTTGCTCTGGCCGTCTGCCTTCACGATTCGCGTAACCTTGACTTCAGGTTCGGGAGTGGGAAAAATCTTTTTGCTGTTGTCGAACACGAGACTGACTTCTGCCTGCTTTGCCGGGTTCTTGGTCTTGCCGCCATTGTAAATTAAGTTGCTGGTCTTTTCTGCGCGCATGGATTTGGCTGACGTTTTGCCTAACACAAAACACAACGCATCAATGACGTTGCTCTTGCCTGAACCATTAGGCCCTAGAATGACGTTGAAATCGTTGTTGAACAGAAGTTCAGTGCGCTTGCCAAAGCTCTTGAAGCCCTCCATGATGAGCTTGTTGATTTTGGTCGAACCGATGGGAGTTACCATTGATTCAGGAATGCTTGCTGCAAGAGGCTCAGAAACAGTTTCATGCAGCATCGAGTTCACTGCCGCCTCTTTGGGCGCCGCAAGCGCCCTTGTAGAACTAAGTTCTGCATTGGCTTCTTCCACGAGCATATTCACGAACGGTTCGTATATAAAGTCTTCGCTAGACAAAGTTTATATTTTCTATATAGAAAATAAAGAAAGCAAATACTCTTAAACGTCATTCACTCTCGCACATGCATGACCACCATCTGCGGCATTGACGAAGCAGGTAGAGGCCCAATCATCGGCTCACTCTTCATGGCGGGAGTTGTCATCGAGCCAGCTCAAGAAGCAGTACTGAAGAAAATGGGTGTGAAAGACTCCAAACTCTTGACTCCAAAAAAGCGCGAAGCGCTCTTTGACGAAATCCAGAAAGTTGTCAAGTCATTCAAAGTCATCCGTGTCGCCCCTGACGAAATCGACGAGGCAGTGCAATCCGAGAACACCAACCTCAACTGGCTGGAAGCCACGCACGCAGTCACCATCATAAATGAGCTCAAGCCCGTTTCCGCGATCATCGACTGCCCAAGCCCAAATATCAAAGCGTACACCGCATTCATCGAGAAGAAACTCACGCATAAAGCAAAACTTTTGTGCGCGCACCACGCAGATACTGATTACGTCGTCGTAGGAGCAGCGAGCATTTTGGCGAAAGTTCTACGCGACAGAGAAATTGCAGCCTTGCGCGAGAAAATTGGCATTGACTTCGGCTCAGGCTACATTACAGACCCAAAGACAAAAACGTTCGTCGAAAGCTATTGGGACAAATATCCAGAAATCTTCCGCCACAGCTGGAAAACATTTAAGAACGCAGCCCAACAATCATTAGGCAAATACTAGGTGACCACATGAAAAAAGAAGTGCCAAAGTTCGGAACCCACGAAGGAATCCAGTTTGCAGGACTGCATGATTTAAGCGCAGATGAGCAAGACGCGGTGCAGACGCTCGCGCAAGACTACCACGCAAAGATCAAACGCGAAATCCACAATCTCACCGACCTTATCGTGCACACGCAAGTCTCAGGCAAGCAAGAAGGAAAAGAAAAACGCAAGCGCTACACGCTGCACGTGCGTGCGCTCTCACCAGGACAGCACTTCGAAAGCTCCAAGCTCGACGACTATGACTTGCCGAAGGCCGTGCATCGTTGTTTCGAGGAAATCCTTTCGCAGATACAGCACAAGCTGCGCACGGACGTAACGCGACCCAAAACCTACCAATGAGACGAGGACAGGCATCTCTGTTCTTGCTCGTCATTCTCCTCGGATTAATCGTATTTCTGTATGTACGCGAACTGCCGGCTCCAACTGCACAAGACGGATTTCCGCACGTGGATGTGTCAAATGTAGGCAAACTACCCCCATTGCCTGTGCCTAAAGCGAGCACGACCTTCGTTGAAACCTCCTCGCTAACGCCACAAAGCAGCTCAAATTTCACGACGAGCACATTCAATTGGGAATACGACGACCGCGAATGGTCGCTAGAATTGCATTTCGACCCGACAGGAATAGAAATTTACAAAGAACGCTCTCGCCAGCGCGATTACGACCTTTTCGCGTCAGATCCTTACGACGACGGTTTGATAATGGACCTTGCTGACCAGCTCAGAAAACTTGCGCGCGAAAAGAATCTCGCGCCAGGAAAACTGCCTTACTTTGTCGCCTCTTTTGTGCAAGCGTTGCCATACACATCCGATAATGTAACGACGCCATTCGACGAGTATCCACGATTTCCGTACGAGACGCTCGTTGAAGACGGAGGAGATTGCGAAGACACGTCGATTCTCGCGGCTGCACTTTTGCAGGAGCTAGGATACGGTGTTGTCCTGCTTGAACTGCCTCAGCACATGGCAGTTGGCGTCGAATGCACCGATGATGTGCAAGGCGCATACGTCACATTGGAAGAAAAACGCTACTGTTATCTGGAAACGACAGGAGAAAACTGGCCCATCGGCAAGATCCCTGAAGAATACGAAGGCCAAAGCATGCAAGTCATCCCAATAGAACGCAGACCAGCGCTGCAGGTGAACTTCACTGCAGTGTACCGGTACACAAAGATTGATTTGTACGCCGACGTGCTAGTTGTGGTGAAAAACTTCGGCTCGAAAACCGCGCGCAACACGCAAATTCATGCGGCGTTGCAAGCGAACGAGACAAAAGTCTGGGACTCGGTGACGAGCGAACCCATAGTGCTTTCGCCAGAGGACTCGTACACTTACAATTTCACGAATCTACACATGCCCGCCGGAGAAACGTTCAGAATCTTCACGCAAGCCACAGCAGACGGCGCTCTACCGGACGAAGCCGTGAGCCAGTGGATTACGTGGAAAGAATCTTGAACACATCACGCACGTGATCCACCACACCGTGCGTTGGCTGGAACTGACACGCATCAATGTGTTCGCGCGTCTGGTACCCGAAGTCTGACACGACCGCAACGCTTTGCATACCCAACTTGCCTGCAAGCACCAGATCAACCGTCGTGTCTCCCGCATACAACACTTTTGAAGGGATCATACCGATGCGTTTGAGCTCGGCACTCAAGAGTTCAGGATCTGCTTTGTTTATGCCGCCATGCAGTGCCGTGAAACACTCGCCGACCTCATACCGTTTTGCATCATCCTCTAATTCGACCTGAGGATGAGAACTCCAAACGAATTTCGGAACGCGCGTGCATTCACGCACGGCCTGCGGTGCGCCCGGAATTGCACTTGGTTTCTCACCGGCACGCATGAAATCATTGTAGCGCCTGATCGCGGCATGGGCATCAATCGCGCCATGCTCGACAAAGTATCTGCTCCAATCCGCGTAGTAGCGTTTGCGACGGTCTTCCATCGATACTGCCGGAAGTCCAAGCTCGGCAAACACTTTGTTGGTCGCGATCCAAGTCTCGCGGAAGTCATAACTGACGACTCCACTCCAATCAAGAACGACTAACTCTACGCCCATAAAAGAAGGAGAATTGTGTTCACTTAAATGTGTTATGGTTCTCTAGACGACGAAAAACGACTGCGCCTTTTCTGCGTGACGACTATTGCTGAAACCTATTTCGTCACACCACTTGCGCAGTTGCTTCATTCCATTCATCTGAATCCTAACCTTGCCTTTTCCGATTTTGTAAATACCGAAATGGAATTTTCTCCGTCGCAAGATGTCAATGAATTGCTGCTGCATCGGCGACGGGCTTATCTTCATCTCCAAACGAGGATATCGCGTGCCGTTATTGTCCGTGATGACCACGCTTCCGTCGGTGTCGAAGTAACCGCGGAGGACAAGATGATCGAATTCGGGCGTCAGGAACTGTTCCGGAATAACGGCACGATTCCATTTTGGCGAAAGCTTGAATCCTTTGTTTTGCAACACGTCAGTATATCTTTTTCCAGACAGCAAAATATTCTGTACGTGAACGCCAGGAACCATGCGTATCTTTGGTTCTTTTCCGAAGAGCGTCGTCATTAATTTTTGCACATATTCCCCATATTGGACTTCGCGCGAATCAAGAGTAACTTTTATACGATACACAATCTTAATTCTGTTTGTGGCTTGCGTATGATAAATACCAAGCATACCATCGCCAAGCAGAATACCGGCAAATTCAGCCCACTCTTTTTCCACGCAGGATTCTCAATCTTTCGCTTAATAAGCTCTGCGCGACGATGTCCAGTGAGAAAAAGTAGCGGGGGCAGGATTTGAACCTGCGGTCTGCGGGTTATGAGCCCGCCGAGGATTCCAGGCTCCTCTACCCCGCTATTGATGGATTCAAGCGCTTCAGGGCTTTTATAAATGTTTGGGAGTGGAAACGTTTAAAAAGAAAAACAAGTGGCACTCATCATGCGCATACTATCCCTGCTCATCATAGGCTGCTTATTTCTTGCCGCATGCATTCCTCAACAGGATGCGCAGCTTGCGCTGAAAGTCAATCCTCCCGCATCCTGCGCGGGGACGTTCACGTATTCCGTCGCGTTGACAAACGCAAAGAATGAAGGTGTCGGCGCGCAGTTCGTACAAATCACGATTGATGGTCAACCGTTTGAACGCCTGAAGACTGACCAGAACGGCCGATTCTCGTCAGGCGGCGACATGAAGCCGGAGTGGTGCAACAAGGACGTCATCATTGCAGCCACAGCAGA
>CAYHVU010000023.1:0-14901 GCA_964360075.1 uncultured Methanosarcinales archaeon | reverse complement strand
CTGCGCCGGGGAACTTTTCGGTACCAGGGTCGCGTGCTGCAGTTCCAGCGCGAGCAGCGCGACGTTCAGGACGACCAGCAGCGAGATGCCGATAAGCATCAGCGTCATCTGTGTCACGCGCCTCGGCGGCGTGTGCGTTTCTCCCTCCATGACCCGTCCCGAACCCGCGTTACTTCATAAAGGTTGCGACAATTGCTTTTAAAGCGGATGGCGTTTGTAACGCTATGGACCTCTGGACGCTCATCGGCATTCTTGCGGCATTATGCGTGACCATCCAATGGATTCCGCAAGTGTGGCACGCCCTGCGCTCACGCCGGCTGGAAGACGTAAATTGGGGACTCCTGTGCGTTGGGCTCATCGGCGCGCTTCTCTGGGTCGCTTACGGACTGCATCTGCAGGATGCCATCATCGTCACGACCAACGTGCTCGTAGGGCTCTTTTTGCTGTTATTGATAGGAATGAAGCGTTCATTCGGACGTTGACATGTGTTTGAACACCGTGCGCGAAATCTCAGTCGTCACACGGCTCGCGTCAGAGAATTCCGTGCTTTGGCTCATCACGCAGACGAGGTAGTGCTTCTCGGGCAGATAGACAATGCCGCAGTCATGGTTCTGGTGGTCATCCTTCCAGAATCCGACCTTGTGCGCGATCTTGACCTCGACCGGAACGCCCGGCACGAGCTGTTCGTTGTATTCCGTGTCCACGAGCATGGACAGCAGCAGCTGCGAAAACCGTCTGCGCAGATAGGTCGAGAAGTAGAGCGAGCGCAGAAGGTTTCCGTATTCCTTCGGCGACACGTCGATCTTGCCCGTCACGGTCTCGAGCACAGGAATGCCGAAGGAGACGAAGGCCGCGTTGAGGTCTTCCGGCGAGACGAGCGTCCCGAGCGCATTGGCCGCGATGTTGTTGGATTCCTTCGCCGTGATGCGCAAGAGCTCGTTCACGGTGCGCCTCTCGATGACACCGGTGCTGTTGCTGAGGTCGATGTCGACCGTCTGGTCGAGCGACAGTTCGCCCTGCTCGACGTCCTTGAGCACGGCAACCATCAAGGGAACTTTCATCAGGCTTGCAGGTATGAACGGCTCGCGCTCGTTGATGCCCAGCCAGGCGCCCGTGAACAGGTCCTCCACATAGATGCCGTACGTTCCGGGCTCGTCCGCGATGAGAGGAGTCAGCTTCTCGCGCAACGGGGTCAATGATGCGGTCTGCGTCTTCTGGATTTCGATAAAGTCGTCAACATCCAGCCGCGCGATTTCCGGATGAAGAAGGTCGAATTCGGACGGTGCAGGAGTTGCCGCGCGCTCCCCGAACAACGGCAATGCCGTCAGCACCAGGATGGCAACCAGCAAGACAAGGATGGTCGCAAACCTCCAATCGAAGCGCTTGTGTGCGTGGTGCTCGGGAGCGACAGGGACGTCCATGACATCTCCAGAACGAAGACACTACATAAAGATTACTGAACTACGCTTGTTCAGAGCAGCTTTATCTGCTAGAATCCGCTTGTCGTTCAATCTCGAGCTTCTTCGAAATCGCTAAACTCTTCGCGTCCAATCTGTACGCAGAAATTATTTCTTCCGCGAGCGCTTGCACGATTGAAGTCTTTGAGTTGAAGCTCTTTGAATACGCGCCTTGTGTAAAGTAGCGAAGCGCGATGTCGATACGTCGTTGCGGCGAACATTCGGTCGCTTTCGGATACCTTGCGCCGCCGTATTCAATCGTCACAATCTCTTCTCTCGGAGCCGCGTTCTCCAAAGCCTTCACGAACACTTTAATCGGGTTCTCCTTCGTCTTCTGCTCAATCAATTCAAGCGTGCGCTTGACGATGTCGTACGCCTGCACGCTCATGCCCGTCTGATGACCTGAGCTGCGCCAGTGCTTGCCTGACTTCGAGCCAGGACTCATAACTTTGTTGATCAAGCGCTCAATGATGAAGATTTTGCTTTTGTGAAAGTTGTGGCCTGCATAGCGCGCGCCGGTTTTCGGCACGATGCGGGCGTTCAAGATGATGTAGCGCTGCAGTCCCAAGTCTTCGACAGCAATGCAGTCAGTAGACCATTTGTTGAACGCGAGAATGTGACTTCGATTCGGGATTGCTTCAGCTACCATGTTACTTTCGTGCCTTCTCAATCTTTCCATCGAGCAACGCCCACAAGGATTGATCATTTACTTTGATTACTGCCCAGCGAACGCCAGGAATGTCGCCCTTGGCGCGGCCTTTCTTGCCGCCGATGCACTCAATCATGACTTCATCGTGCTCGTCCACGAGCTTTTGTGCGCCAGCTCCCGGCATGAATGCAGTCACTTGGCGGCCGTTCTTGATTAATTGCACGCGGCAGCACTTTCTCATTGCTGAGTTCGGCTGCTTTGCTTCCAACTGGACCTTTTCCAAAACAATTCCTTTTGCCTGCGATGCGCCTTCCAACGGGTCTGCCTTCACTTTGAGATTGAGAATGCGCTTGACGTACGTCTTTTTGTGCCAACGACCTTCGTGGCGCCTCTTCAGGAGACGTTTTGCCACGTTCAGTCCGTTTGCCTTGTTTGCCATCTGAGAATGAAACGCCGAGAGGGGGTATATAAAGCTTGCTTATGCAAGAAATATTTCCGAGTCTTCAGAATGTTAGAATAACATTTGTCTCGAGCAAACGTATTTAAAGCGCACGAAGGATGTTCCTTCTATGCATACTGATATCGGCGGCCTTGTCAGGTCTTTCTTAGCGGGCGTGGCCGTCGCAATCCCTGTGGTTTCCGAAGAAGAGTGGCAAGTGCATGTTGAGATGATGC
Organism: uncultured Methanosarcinales archaeon; assembly: GCA_964360075.1. Classification (GTDB taxonomy): domain Archaea; phylum Nanobdellota; class Nanobdellia; order Woesearchaeales; family ARS49; genus DSQK01. Next base: position 12,120 of record CAYHVU010000023.1, on the reverse strand, counting down.
ACGTGGCTGATCCTAAGAAACGCAGCTGGTGGAATCGAAAACAGTCAGAATCCCATCACGACAACCATCATGACGCGTACGACCCAAACGGCTATCTTTCAGGACCAGGCAATGATGGCGCAGTAGACAAGTTCGGTCCGATTGAGGTTGCGAAAGTCTTTGCGGGTAATGCGGTGCTTGGCATCGCGCTGTCGGAACCTGTGCAGTTCTTCGGCGGCTGTTATGAATACAATCCCGCAAATCACGCCGCGTTCGCGGCAGGTTTTCTCGTAACTGCTGTCGGCCGTTACATCAAGTATGAATCATTGCATCACGCGATGCACTTCTGGGAGGCCCGTCGCAACAGAATCGTGCGGCCGTTGACGAGCATCATCCAAGGCGAACCTGACGGCAATTTCTTGTTCCGCATGCCGGTGCTCGACCACACCTGTAACTCGGTCGCGAACAAGACTGACGCTTATCTGAAGCACGGCACGCCGTGCGATTATACTGATCAGGAAATCCAAAAGGTGCAGGATATTTTGGATTACAACCGTATGAAGAACAAATACAAGCCTCGCATGACTGATATAACTGCAAAACCACTCCTTGAAGAAGTCACACAATGCCACATTGTGGAAGAACGTGAACGACGTTCAAAACTCAGTTATTTCGGTAACATCCAAGATGCAGCGTCACGCAAAATAATGGGATACCTGCGCAACGCCGAGTGGTTCCAGGAACTCAACCGGCACCATTTTGTTCACCATGTCAATTACAAGACGGATCTCGGCGTCACCAACAAGCTGGCTGACTGGTGGCACGGCACGCTCGAGGACAGCTCGGAAGAACGCCTCAACGCGACGGAGCATCCGCAGTTCATGATTTGTCCGTTCTCGCCGAAGCTGACCAAATATTCGAAGACGCCACCGACAGAAACCGTTGCCGATATTCTTGAACCGCAGCGCGCCTGATTCTTTTTAAGCAACGTCTTTCCGTTTCCGCAAACGTTCCGGACTCTTTTTAAGTATCACCGTGGTTCTTCCGGAAAGTTTCCGGATTTCTGGCCGCAAGACATCTAAAAAGAAACATCTTCTCTTGTTTCATGCCAATAGCATTAAATAGTACATGTACTTACATTGAGGCTGCAGCGTGAAGCTCCAATTCTCGTTGCATGCGCGAGAACAGATGACGGAACGGGGCGTCAGCGACGCTGAAGTCATCCGTGCCATCAGGCGCGGAAGCACGTATCGTCAACTGCCGGACAAGTTCGTTGCAATGTACACCTATTTCAGCGTTGTCTATCGCATCGTCGATGGGACGCACAGAATAATCACCGTACAACCACTACCATGATATGCGCAATGTGCGATAAAGGAACATTGAAAAATGTTAGGGAACCGTACATTTTCCACGGTATTGACTTGGGAACGTATCCCGGCGAGAAGTGCGATTTCTGCGGTGAACTCTGGACATCTGGCGCGTCCATGCGCAAGATCGAGAAGGTCGCGAAAGCCAAAGGCGTCTGGGGTCTGGGACGCTCGACCAAAGTCACGCGCACCGGGAATTCATTGGCCATCCGCATCCCGAAGGCGCTCGTCGACCACCTGAAGCTCAAAGAAGGCAAGAACGCATTCATCCATCCCGAAAGCAAGAAGCTAGTGATAGAGTTTTCGTGAGGGTGGGAGAAGGTAGGGGAAACGGCAGGGTTTACTTTGATGGAACATACGGCTTTCCAGATGCATAAAGCTGCAGGAAGAACGTGCGGTATTGTTCAGCTAGTTTTGCATCTTTAATTCTTATGGCCTTGGCGGCAGGAGTGCAAGAAATAAATATCACTGAATCATGGAAGATGACGATTCCTTGAGGAAATTCGAAACTGGAGAACCGCAAACCTGTTCTCATAAGTATTTTGGGGTCGCCGACTTTTTCGAATAGTGATTTGAATCTCGTGGGGCAGAGTGCTTTTACATTGAGTTTCAGGGCCATGCGTCTTCTTCCGAGATTGTTAAACCATCGCAGGCATTCTTCATTATCAAATTCTTGCCCAAGGGTAAAGCTGAGGTATTCGTTACCGAGCCGGGCGTCGGCAAACAGTGCATTAAACATGTTCGTGAGGCCGGGAAATCCCTCGTATACTTCAACAACAATTTCTGGTGCTCGTGCCTTTAATTTCGATTCCCAGATGGGGAGCACTTTTTGTAGTTCTTCTGTTAGATTTTGTGTCTGTTGAAGGAGCGCTTTAGGGTTGGTTGCACTGAACGTCTTGGTTCTTCCTCTTTTGACGTGTGTAATGAGGCCGCGTTGCACCAAGCGTTGTACTGCTGTGTAAAGTACGGATGTGTGGATTCGTGTGCGTTTCACGAGTTCGCCGATTGGTGCCGGCCCGTATTCCACAAGAGCAAGATAGATCAGTGTTTCGCTCTGCGTCAAGCCGAGCTCTTGGAGCAAGTCCGTTTCCTTCATTATTCCTCCTAAATAGGAGGAATAATATTTAAATGTTTCGGAAGTTTCCACAAACCAGAAGTAACACAAGTGCAGGATAAACAAAATGGCCGGAAACGACAACGCAAAATATTGGGTTGAAAAGGTAACAGAAACAGTACACAAAACCGATTGTGATAGCGGTATACCTATGGAGACGAGCACTGACAAACAAGCGGTGAGCGGAAATCTTGGAACATACCAAGAAGCAAAATCTCTTGCCGACAAGCTTCAAACGGAGCATAAACTTGCAAGCACTCCCGACAGAGTGGAATATACCGTTCGGGTAGAGTACGATCGCGGAGAAGTAAAATGAGCGACGACAATTTGAGCATAAGAGTGCAAATAGCATTAGGAGAAGCAGATGAGATTCTACACAGGGACGGGGCTGCTTCGTATATCGATACCGTGATGAGTTGTGCGGCAAATCACGCAGATTATGCAGCTGGTTGCGACTATTTTGGCATCGCAAAAGACTACATGCAAGATGCAGAACGGGAAGCTGCAAAAGCCGGCCGGACCAAGGACGTCGTACAGGCGCTTATCCGAGGGTACGAAAGAGCATCAAAAACATGCCTTAGAAGTTACCAGTCAAAAGAAAGGCGCCTATTCGCAGATAAATGTATCAAGCGAGTGAACGACCTACGGGTCGGAAAATGGTCCTCCCGAATCAAGTAACAACGCGTCTGGTAGCATCAGTGAAAATCTCACCTTCTCTCCCCGTGCAGATGACTATTCAGAAAACGGTTCTAAACAACCTTCAATTCCTTGACTGAAGGAAAGTATCTCTTAACAAGCATTTCTGACATTCTTAAATTCTGTGCTGCTCTACCAATCAACAATCCTCGCGTTTGGTGGTCTTTTGCGTGCATTGTTACAACACCTTCTTCATCTACAACATCGCCAACTTCCAAAGGCGAAACAACATTCTTGACGAACTGCAGCATTTGATCGGAATATTCGATATACTTCACGCGCCTTTTCAACAAGTTCTCCATCTTCTTGACTATGATTCCGCCTTTGCCGATGCAGCGCGCCATGCCGCCTTGAGGCACGACGAAGATAGCTCTTTGCTCGTCCATCAAGAAATCCTTCGGCGTCACGCCCGAGAATTGCTCGAGCATGTTCATGATCTTCAACTCTTCCATGCCGTACTTGATTGACATTAGCATCCCCCGAAATAGGAATTGGCGAGCCTTGGTGCGTTCGAATGAGAATCAAGCACGCAACTCAAAACCGTGCGGGGAACGGAAGAGCAGGGAATGCAAGAATCTGGAAAGTTAAGAAAAGAGTTTGTAACTATCATCTAGGCTTTCACGCTCAAGATACTGACGCCGAACTGTTTTCTGCAAAGAGCCCCAATTTCATCGGCGGTCATCGGCACTTCGACAATGTCTATCTTCGCGAGCGCTGCATACCGCTTCACATCTTGACACAAATCAACTTTGCACGTGTTCGACAGGTACACTTTTTTAGCAGAACCGTTCTTCAGCATTCGCATCGTGCGCTCTTCGCCCAAGACGAGTTTTCCTGACTCGAACAGTTTCTTGATTTCCGCGGGAAGCGTTGATTCGGCTTTTTTCATGGTGACTCCTTCAATTTTTCTTTGACGACTTTCGCGACCAAACCAGGCAATCCAGTGCCCGTAGGAACGGGCTGGTTCAGCATGACGTTTTCGACAACAGAGTTCAATTCATCAGTCTCGCCCACAAGGGCGGCTTCGATGATGTGCAAAATCGGGGTTTCGAACGACGCTCTTGCGAGCACAGACGATTTCTCACTAATGACTCCGTATCTGGTGACTCCCTTCACGTGGCCAGAAACCGTCATCGTGTCAACAACAAGCAAGAAGTGTCGAATGTCGATTTCGATGCCCTGCGATTCGAACGCGTGCGTGACTTCATTCAAAAGCGACTGGCGCGCGGCCTCAATACCCAAGACTTCCGCGACTTCCTGCACATCATTCGTGTTCGTTCGAGTTGTATCAACAAAATCAAGCTCCAACACCTTCTTGAGGTTCGAGCCGGCCGTGATGATGATGAATTCGTCCTTTCTGCGCACTGGCAAGACTTGCTTGATGCTCTTGATTCCTGAAATGTACACGCCGCGCACTGCTTCCTTAAGCTTGTACAATTCGTTGAGGCTGTCTCCCTTCAGTTTGAGCGTGATTTCTGAGCCTTCGCCCTTCGCGGTCATGCCCTTGACCTTCTCGAGCGCTTTCACGGCAGTTGACGTGGTGATGCCGAGCTCTTTCATTCTCTCGACATTCAGCTTGACATCAATCTTCAAATCAACAACGTTCATTGAGAACTCATTCACAAGCTCATTGAATGTCGTTTCCTTCAACGCAAGCGCGAGCTCTTTGATTTCCTTGCCTTTGTTATGAGGACTCTTTAGGAAAATCTCCATGATTGGCGTCTTGATTTCCTTGCGGCCGTCCAAAAGTTCAACAACACGAGGCAGTCCTGTAGTGACGTTCATTTCCGCGACTCCCGCGAAGTGGAACGTGTTCAAAGTCATCTGCGTCGAACGTTCACCAATCGATTCAGCCGCGACAATGCCGACGCTTTCGCCCGGGTCGACCTGCATTGCGGTGTATTCCTCAAAGACCTTCTTCGCGACCTTCTTCAGTTTTGAAGCCGGACACTTTTCCTCAAGCTCCTTGAGGATGTAGCTCGGAATCTTGTCTTCGTATTCTTTCAGTTCTGCGTGCATTTTAGTCACTCATATCGATGATTCGTTGGATGTTGAGCTTGCCGTTCTCGCTGCGCGAGACGTCAATATTGTCGTCACCATAGTTGAATTGGATGATTTTGCCGGTCGCGTCGCGCACAGTGCGGTCGTACTCGACCCTCAGATCTTGCAACGCATTAGCCAATCTGCGATACAAGTAACCAGATTTCGGCGTTCTCAATGCAGTGTCCATAAGCGCGTCTCTGCCGGTAATGCTGCAAAAGAAGAACTCCTGCGGGGTGAGGCCTTTCTTGAAGTAGTTGCGCACAAACCCTCGCGCAGCCGGGCTCATGTCGCCTTTCTTGTAACAGCTCAAGGTTCTGTTCTTGTAGCCCTTGGTGATTCGGTTGCCGCGCAATGCCTGCTGGCCTACGATTGCCGAAATCTGCGAGAGCTGCAAAATGTTTCCTCGTGCGCCAGAGTCAACCATGATTTTTGTGTCGGTATTCTTCTTGCCGTGTTCCTTGACCAACTGTCCGGCTCTGTTGCGCGCCTTGTTTAGCAGTTCGATGATTTTGAACTCGACAGTCTCAAGCATGCTTCTGCCCGGGAATGCCTCAAGCTTGCCTTCGTGATATTGCTGGATGAGCGTCTGGACTTCATTCTCGGCTTCAACAATCGTGCCTTCAATCTGCTCTTGCGCGTTGTCAGGCAAGTCATAATCACTGATGACCGTGCTGAAGCCGGTCTTTTGCAAGTAATCGTTGCCCATGCGGAAAATCTTGTGCAAAATTTCGATGGCCACTTTAGGACCGTACTGGCGGTGCAACGCCCGAATCAAGTGACCTGAGCCGTCGCCAAGCGAGTTTTCGTCGATGAGCCCGTCAACAAGCACACCGTCCTTGATGATGACTTTTTCTCCCGAGCGAGATTCGCCCTTGTAGCTGAAGTCGTCCGGCAAAATCGTGCTGAAGATTTCTCTTCCTGAAACAATTTTCTTGTTCGGCAATTTGTGATAGGTATCGACGCCGATGCTTAGCAAGAACTGGATTGCTTCCTCTCTAGGAAGTTCGCAGAACTTGGTCAAAGCGTACGGGCCTGACAGCGCGTCCTGCAAGCAACCGATTACTGGCAGACCCTCTCTCGGCGAAATCAATTGCGTCTGGACTTCCATCAAGATTTCTGCTTCTGCGCGAGACTCTTCAGTCTGCGGGATGTGCAGGTTCATTTCGTCGCCGTCAAAGTCCGCGTTGTACGGCGCGCACACGACAGGGTTCAATCTGAGCGTTCTGCCGGGCAAGACCTTGACCTTGTGGCACATCGTGCTCATTCTGTGCAAGCAAGGCTGTCGGTTGAAGATTGCGATGTCGCCGTCCATCAAGTGTCGTTCGACCACATAACCCGGCTGCAGTTCCTCGAGCGCGGCTTCCTTGGTTTCCTCGGTGATCTTCTTTTTCTTGCCGTCAGGACGGATGATGTAGTTGCAACCAGGATAAGTAGTCGGGCCTTTTTCAACGAACTTCTTCAAGTAAGCCATGTTCCAGGCCTGCACGACCTCGGGAACCGTGACTTTCATCGCGATTACTTTAGGCACTCCGACCTCGTTGATCTTGATCATCGGGTCGGGCGAGATGACCGTACGCGCGCAGAAGTTGGTTCTCTTGCCTGCAAGGTTGTGCCTGATGCGACCTTCCTTGCTCTTGATTCGCTCAGTAAGCGTCTTCAACGGCTGCCCTGAACGGTGTCTCGCGGGAGGCAGTTGCGCGACATCGTTGTCAAAGAACGTTGTCACGTGGTACTGCAGCAAGTCCCATAAGTCTTCAATAATGATTTCGGGCGCGCCCGCGTTGATGTTCTCGAACAAGCGCTGGTTGATTCTGACGATGTCTCCGAGCTTGTGCGTGAGGTCGTCTTCTGAGCGCTCTCCTGTCTCGAGCGTGATTGAAGGACGCATCGTCACAGGAGGAACTGGCAAAATAGTGAGGATCATCCATTCAGGCCTGCAGTTTGCTGGATTGATGCCGAACATGACTGCGTCCTCGTCAGGAATCTTTTCAAGGCGAGAGCGAACTTCGATTGGCGAAAGCCTCTTTTCGCCTTCCATGAACGTGGTCGGCTTTTCGAGAGTTACTTTGGGCTGCTTTGCGTTGCAGTGGGCGCACTTGTTGCCTGCCTTCAATGAGTCGATGATTGTCTTGATTGCCTTTCTGCGCGCTCTCAAACCGCCTTCCTTCTCGATTCTTTCGAGAATGGATTTGCTTTTGTCGAGCTTTTCCTTCGGAATCAGGATCTTTCCGCAGTCGTTGCATGTGCTTCTTAGGAGTGAGAGAATGACGGGCACGAACTTGATGTGCACGACAGGACGCGCCATTTCGATGTAGCCGAAGTGACCGATGCATTCCTTCAACTTGCAACCGCACGTTTTACACCGCAATCCAGGATCGATGACGCCCATGCGTATGTCCATCAAACCACCGTCAACAGGGTAGCCTTCCTTGTCATAGAGTTCAGGCGTGACGATTTTCGCGGACGCCATCTTCTTGAGCATTTTCGGCGAAAGCACGCCGAACACGATGCTTTGGACTTTCTTGAAGATGAATTGGACCGGCGCCATCGTGACTTCCTTCTTGGTCGTTTCCGCGGGAGAGGCAGCCGCTGCGTCCTGCGCAGCCGCAGTTTCAGGCGTGATGCCCGCGACGTCGCCAGACTTCAGCATGACTTCGTCAGAATTATCTTCTTCTGGAGCCATCACTTCAATGCGATGAGGATGCTTCGCATCCTCATGCACATCAGCACCCGTGGTGCTGAATGTGTCTGCCTTCGATTCCTTGGCTGGTTTTGCTTTTGGCATGTTAGTACTTCGTCTTCAGTGTAAGTTTCGGATAGATTCCCAATGATTTGAACTCATCAAGTATCAATTTGAACGCGTACGAAATCTCGATTTCGTTGACTTCAGTGTTGTCGCCGCAGATCGGGCAGTAACGCTTGTTCTTGTACGGGTCGTGGATTGCGATGATGCCGCACTGCTCGCAGACAGGCACGAGCGTCTTGTCCGAATCGAAGCGTTCCTTCAAAAGCAAAGAGGCACCGTGCGCGACGAGCGTGTCCTTCTCCATCTCTCCGAAGCGCAAACCGCCTTCTTTTGCGCGACCTTCAGTCGGCTGGCGAGTCAACAATTGGATTGGACCGCGAGCGCGCGACTGAATCTTGTTCGCGACCATATGCTTCAGTCTCAAGTAATACATAGGACCGACATAGATTTTTGCGGTGAACTGCTCGCCCGTGAGACCATTGTAGACAGTTTCGACGCCGTTCTCGCGGAATCCGGCTTCAAGCAATTCCTTTCTGACTGCTTCTTCAGGCTCGGCTTCGAACGGCGTTCCGTCGATGTATCTGCCGTTGAGCGCGCCGACTTTGCCGCCAATGAGCTCAATCATGTGCGAGAACGTCATACGAGAAGGCAGCGAGTGCGGACTGAAAATCAGGTCAGGAGTGATTCCGGAGGCAGTAAAGGGCATGTCTGCCGCAGGAACAATCATGCCAACAACTCCCTTCTGGCCGTGGCGAGAGGTGAACTTGTCGCCGATTTCAGGCACGCGAGGGTCGCGCAAACGGACCTGAATCAACTTGTTGCCTTCCTCGTTTTCAGTAACGAGCACAAAGTCGACAATGCCTTCTTCGCCGTGCTTCAACGCGACGCTGGATTCGCGGCGAGTGTTGCCCGCGAGCGAGTATTCTTCTGCTGAGGAAAGGAACCGCGGAGGAGAGCTCTTGCCAATCAAGACGTCTTCTTCGCGGACTTTCGCTTCCGGATAGATGATGCCGTCTCCCTCGAGGAAGCGGTAGTCCTTTTCTGACTTGTAGCCCTTGACTTCCTTGTCGGGAATGCTGATGCTGTCCATCAAACCGCCAGAGTAGCGCAATTCCTCTGCCGCGAGAGGATGGAAGAACGTGCTCCTTCCGAAGCCTCGCTCGATGCTGCCCTTGTTGAGAATGACTGCGTCTTCCATGTTGTAGCCGCGATAGCTCATGACTGCGACAACAATGTTTTGGCCTGACGCGTGCTGGTCATACTGGCTCAATTCGTGCGTGACGCTCTGCACCAAAGGCTTTTGAGGATAATGCAATAAGTTGATGTCCATGTCCATGCGCGTGTGATAGTTCGACGCGTACAACCCCATCGACTGGCGCAAGTTCTTGACGCTGATGATTGCGCGAGGAGCGTGACAATAGTTAATGTACGGCATAAGGCTTGCGGACAAGCCAAGCATCGCCAATGGCGAGATTTCCAAATGGGTGTGCTCGGGAGACAGTTCAGATTCCTGGAACGCAATCAATGCGTTCTCTTCCTCGGACGCATCCAAGAACTCGATGATGCCCTGCTCGATCAAGTCGTTCCACGTGCTTTCGTTCTTCTGGAGCAGCTTGATGTGCTTCTCAGTGAGCATCGGGATGCCGTCGCGGACGATAATCAACGGGCGCCGCAAACGGCCTCTTCGTGATTCAACAAAAATCTGCTGCAACGCGTCATCATAACGCAAGTTCACGTGCGAAGAAAGCGTTCCCTTTCTGCGCTCGGTGCGGATTTGCTTCAGGAAGTCATCCTTGTGCTCCACATCGCCAACATAATTTCCGTTCAGGAAGACTTCAACCATCAGAGATCACGCTCCGATAACTTGAATGAGGCATGATCTCTGAATGTGTCGGAAGACTTGCCAAATCCGTTGTTCCGCATGCAAGTGTTCCTACACAAGGGTCACCTCTCTGAGGCCTGCGTTCTTCAAGGCGGAAATGACCTCTTTTTCAGGAGCGTCACGTGAGACCTGTGCGAGGATAGCGAGGTTTTTTCTCAGACCGATGTTCGTTCCTTCAGGAGTTTCGCACGGGCACAATCTGCCAAGGTGCGTGGCGTGCAATTCTCGAGCCTTGAAGTTTTCTTGGCTTGCCGAAAGAGGAGAAACAACTCTTTGCAAGTGCGACATCTTGTCCAAGTGGTTGATGCGCTGCATGCGTTGCGAGATTCCTTTTCTTGCGCCGACCCAGTTGCCTGTGGCCATTGCGCTGTAGATTCTTGACGTGAGCAGTTTCTCTCTGATTATGACCTTGATGCTAGGGAACTTGCCGCGCTTGACAAGACGTTGGAAGTTGTACAGCAAGTCGCCAATCAAGACTTTCAGGTTGACGCGGAACAAGTCCGTGAGCAAATCTCCCGCAAGCTTCAATCGCTTGTTTCCATAATGATCTTTGTCGTCTTCCGGCACTTCACGGATGCTGACGAGGATGAACTTCTTGAGCATCTTGCACAGGTTGCGAGCTTTTGCCAAACGAACTTCCTTCGTGATTCCGATGTGCGGCAACAAGTATTTGTCGAGCAATTCGTCCATGCGTTCCATACGGACTTCTTTTGCCTGCGTGATGCCGATTTTCTTTGCGATGGTATCGACTGCATCTTCTGAGTTCTTGACATTCACGAATTCGAAAAGGTTGATGAGCACTTCATCGAACTGCTTGTCAGACGAGACTGCGTTCATGATTTCCTCATCTTTGATAAGACCGAGTGCCTTCAAGACGAGCACAAGAGGTACGCGCTTGACACGGGTGAACGAGAGATAGAACACGCCATCCTTCAGGCGTTCGAACGTGTGCGGCACACGAAAGGCAGCATATTCGCTGTACACTTTGCCGACGTATTCCGAAGTTCCGCCGTCATGCTCAACAGTGAATGAGTTGGCAGCAAGATCCTCGACATTCACGAGCACTCGTTCGGTGCCGTTGATGACGAAGTAGCCGCCAGGGTCGTCAGGGTCCTCTCCCTTATCGATGAGGTCGTCGCGGCCGAGACCGTGCAGATGGCACAATTTGCTCTTGAGCATGATTGGCAAACTTCCAATCTGCGTCGTGATGCTTTCTCTTTGCACATCATTGATGTGGCTTGAGACCTCGAGATAAACTGGAGCGGCGTACGAGATTTTTCTCAAGCGCGCTTCAGTGGGATAAATTGGGCGTTTGCTGCCGTCTGCTTCAGTGATTTCGGGCTTGCCAACGATGATTTTGTCAAGCCTGATGCGGAATGATTCGACATTCGGCGGGATGATTGTGGGCTCAATTATCTTGTTCTCATCGACCACGTGCTGCAAGATTCTGTCAACGAAGTCGTTGAAGCTCTCAATGTTCGAGCCGACGAGCGAGTTTTCCTGGAAATACTTCTCGAACAAAATCTTGGAGTAGCTCGCCACTTTAGTCGTTCACCACTCTGCGATAGAAGACGCTCTCGCCCGTAACTGGAGAGGGTCGCGTGATTTTGATGACGTCATCGACAGCGATGTCGAGATGGTTAAGTCCGGGGTCGGATTTGAGAATTTTCGGAAGCTGAGAGGGTGAGATGTTGTAACGCGCGAGCAGATCCTTGACCTCTTTCTCGCTGGCCTTGGCGTGCTTCGGCACTAGCATGTGCTTGGTCACGTCGTATTTTGTTTTCATCAAAGATCGCCTTCCAATAATCGCAATTGAGGCGATCTTTGAGTGCACTTGCCTCCTTCGCCGTTCCGTTTTTCGTAAGTTCTCTGATGCATTCGCGAGGTTCCTCACTCACTGGGGAAACGCGGTTGCCCGCGTGTCCCATTTCCTAACGCTCTTCCCGCGCTGATGCACGGGCCGCAAGACAACGCCGACGTGCGGTCGGCGAGCCTTGGTCCCGTTCCCGCGGGAACGGGCCGCAAGGGATTTGAACCCTTAACCCGCTGGTTAAAAGCCAGCTGCTCTACCAGGTTGAGCTAGCGGCCCTTTCATATTGCAGTCACATAGAGTGTGGTCTGCAAGCGTGAATCGGTCGTTCCCGGTAGAATGGTTCATATCCCCAAAGCCTCTGCTGTCTATATATAAACGTAGTCTGGGAAACAAGGGGGTCCTTTATAAAGGTTGCTGTTTTATAGTCAGCGACATAAATAACGCATAAAGTCTTGCATAAAAATATGTTCTGTCCAG
>CAYHVU010000022.1:0-15075 GCA_964360075.1 uncultured Methanosarcinales archaeon | reverse complement strand
ATTCCGCCGCGGAGAGGTCGTCTCGAACAGAATTGTGGCAGGACTCTTGAGCAAAGCGAACAGAGTCATCACGATGGACCCACATCTGCACAGGATCCACAACCTCAATGAGATTTTCCACACAAAAACAACCACGTTGACCGCAAACAACATTCTCGCTGACCACATAAAAAAGAAGCACAAGGGAGCCATAGTGGTTGGCCCGGACGAAGAATCTTATCAATGGGCTTTGTCAGTAGCAAAACTCGCAAAAACAAAAGCAATCGTGCTGAAAAAGAAACGCTACACCGCCGAAAAAGTCAGAATCATTGTCAAGTCACCTTTCCAACTAAAAGGAAAAGACATTGTTTTGGTCGACGACATCATCAGCACAGGGCATACGATGATTGAACCCATCAAGCAGTTCAAGAAGCTCGGTGTCAAGAGCATCACGTGCATCGGAGTGCATGGTGTGTTCGCGAAGAACGCGTTACAAAAACTCAAAAAGCTTCACGTAAAAGTGGAGTGCACGAACACGATTGAGAACAAGGCATCGGTCATTGACGTCACGTCAGCATTTGCTAAGGTGTTGTGATGCCTTACCTCTACGTTTTCCGTCATGGCGAATCAACCGATAACATCAACCAGATATTCTCGGGCTGGCGCGATTCCAAGCTCGCACCTCAAGGAAAAAAGAGCGCGCGACTGCTCGCAAAGAAGCTCAAGAACAGGAAAATCGGCCTCGCGTTCTCCAGCGACCAAAGCAGAGCGTTAGACACGCTCAAAGCAGTTCTCAAATACCATAAAGAAGTGCCTGTCATCGTAGACGCGCGCTTGAGAGAACGTGACTACGGCAACATCACGGGCATGCGCAAGGACGTGTTCATGAAGAAGAACAAGAAACTCTACGAAATTTACCATCGCAGCTTCACGAAAGGCCCGCCCGGAGGCGAGTCGTTCAAGATGGTGCTCAAAAGAGTCAATCCATTCATCAAGGATTTAATCGCAATCATGAAGGCGTGGAACGTCAACGTCGCTATTTCAGCGCACGGCAACAGCATCAGGCCGATAAGAAAGTATTTTGAAAAGTTGAGCATCCACGAGATGAGAACGATGGAGAACGGCCATGATGTTATTTGGTCATACCGCGTCTGATTATTTCTTTTTCGGAGGAAGTTTTCCCTGCGTTTCGATGAATGTCTTCACGTCCGGATGCAGCGTTGGGGGTGCGTTTCTGTCTCGCGCGTCATACTCACCTTTCGGCTGGCCGTTCTCGTGTCCATACGCGGCAAGGTAATGCCGAGTTTCTCGGCGCACGTTCTTGAGCGCGCGACGGCACAGAATGGACGCAGCAGCGTGCTCCATTGGCAATAATGTAAGCGCTAAATCGCAGAGCGTGCAGATGGTTTTCCCTTGCGCCAAGTCACCTGTGCTGCGCGCGACTTGTAGTGTGTCCGTGATGCGCTCGGCATACGGCTGCACGTCAGGGAAAGGCCGCGCAAGGACATCAAGCGTTCTTCCCGGACGGTGCGCCCATTTGAACGCATCATAAAAGAGGTCATGCATGTCATTCTTGAATCACGAAGTCTTTAAATACGCTCTGACACACAACAAACCTATGGCTGAATACGATGACGTGATGAACATCGCGAGAAGATACGGCTTCGAGGAAAGCATTGACCTGAGCACGAGCAAGATTGAGGTCAGAGATTGGGTCGTCGTAAAAACAAGGCACCAGAAGGGTTTTGAGAAGTGCAACGCACTCCCAATCGAACAGACAAAGACGTTAGTGCATCATGACTACACGAAAGCAATCATTCTCATCGGCAAAGAAGGGGACATCGTCAGCAAGCTCATCGAGGTCGAAAAGGAAGTCTCGACTTTATTTCCGAAAGCGTTCGTGCTCATCGCGGGCGCGCAAACGCTCAGACCATCTTTAGAGGCGTCAGGCATCGACGCGTTGGGCACGCTCAAGAAGTTCAAGAAAAACGTCGAAAGTTTGCCGAGCATGGGCATTTTACTTCTGGACTAGAAAAGCTTAAATATAACGCAATATAACTTATTCTTATGGTTGAAATAGCATGTGTTCCGCGGAAATGGGGAAGTTCATTGGGTATTATCATTCCCCGAGATATCGTAGAGAAAGAGCACATCCTTCCGGGAAAGGAGCTTATCGTTGATATCAAGAAGCACCGTACTGCCGGCGAGTTCTTCGGCATCCGGCACATCGCGGATATCCGGAAGCTGACTGAGGAGGTCGGTAAGGAATGGATGTAGCTTACTTTTTTGATACGTGCGCGATGCTTGCGGTTATTGATGGAGTTCCCACATACCGAAAGTTCTCTGAGGCACGCGTTGCCACGTCATTCTTCAATCTTGTCGAATTATATTATGTCCTCCTGCGCAAGACTGACGCGGCTTTTGCGCGTGCGATGTACAAGTCGTTCTCCGAATGTCTCGTGAAGGTTGATGATCAGGATGTTTTTGACGGGATGAAATTCAAGTTAGAGCAGAAGCGACGCGAGCTATCCTATGTCGACGCGTTAGGCTATGCCGTGGCGCAATCGTGCAGACTCAAATTCCTCACTGGCGACGCGCAGTTCAAGAATCTTGAAGGAGTCGAATTCGTTCCTTTGCCTATGTGATTGACCTATTCTCCGCATCAATGTATCGTTCAATGAACTCTTTCCAGTCAGCCCTGTTCGCGATTTCTCGAGCAGCCAACTTGTTATCTATCCTATTTTCCTTGTCACGTGTTGCGTAGTAGTGCATCGTCTCTGCCAACTGCTCGACAACTGAGTCATCTGTCTTTTTCCAGCGCTTCAATACCCAAATGCCGGGGTTAGGGCCGGGAGCGCATTCGTTGCAGATGAAGCGTCCGAAGCCAGCCAAATCAGTAGTGATTGAGGGCACGCCTAACGCGCCGGCCTCCAATGGAGTGTAGCCCCAGGGTTCGTAATATGAAGGAAACACGCCCAAGTGCGAGCCCTGCATGGCTTCGTTGTAGGTCATGTCCAAAAGCCCGTCTGCGCCATTTAAGTAAATCGGATAGTACATCACCTTTACGCGATCATTGGCGTCATTATCAAGCCCAGCTTCAGCCAACGCCTGCAAAATCTCGTCATCACCATTTAAGTCGTGCGTGCACACTGGTGGCTTGCCTGCACGCTTGAACCGCAACAGTTTGCGCTTCAGTTCTGCGCGCAATTCCTCATTGAGCAAGCGTTCCTCGCTTACAGGCTGAGAAGCTATGAGCGCGTGCAACAGATTATGCTCGATTTCATCAACATCGTCAGTGATTTTCTCTTTCAAATCGCGGTAGTACGTCTTGCTCTCGAGCAACGGCTGCTTTATTGCGCGTACGTTTCCTGGCACCCAAAAGAACGTCATGATGGTCTTGTTGCTCTTTTCGGCGACCAAACGATCATTAAGTTTTCCCAATGCCTTGATGAAGATGTCGATGCCCTTGTCGTGGAATTCGTGCCTGCCCGCGAGGAAGAACACGAGTGTGTTGTTCAAATCGAACGAGTAGAATGGAAAGAACGACGCGATGATGAAATCAAACAGTTTGCCTTTAGTCAGCTTGTGGCGCACGCTAACTTCCTCGAACGTGGGATAAGTGCTCATGTCCAAACCGTTAGGCAACAGCAAGTCAGGTTTCCTGCCGAGCAATTTCTCGGCTTCAATCCCTGTGATTTCGGAGACTGTCGTGAATATGCGCGCGTGTAATGCAGACTGTTTCTCAATCTGATGTTTTGCTTTCAGGCCTTGGCCGCGCTTGTTCGCTTCCTCGTCTGCGTTGACCGTGTCGATTACATCATACAAAACGCCTTCACTTGCTAATGCTCTCCCAAGAACAGTGGCGTGCGTTGTAAAAACAGTGCCGATAGGCAGCTTGCGCAAAGTGATGTACAGCAGCGCGCCGCCCGCGAGCCATTCGTGGCAGTGGCACACGATGGATGATTTCGCAAGCTGTTCAACTAGTTTTCCAGCGGCCCAACTCCAGATTAAAGGCTCGTCCACGTCGTTCCATTGAGTGCCGAGCGTGTCTATCTTGTAAATGTCCCAGATGAGTTTCTTGATGTTGTTGGCGTTCTTCGCGAAATTCGTGATATCGATAAGAATGGCCTGCGGGTTGCCCTTAATGAGCCAGATGCCGTAGTGGCACTCTATGCCTTCCTTCTGTAAGCGTTCGAAGCCGGCCTTCAGATGTTCTGGCGGCAATTTTTCCTCGAACGAGCCAATGGCTCTTTGCGCAGAATACGGGCCTATCGCATAGTAGCCATCGCCGTAATGCTCGACCATGCGCTGGGCTTTGGAAGAGACGACAGTATAGATGCCGCCGACCTTGTTGCACACTTCCCAAGAGATTTCACAGCAGATGCTCGCGGCGGCCTTCATGGTGTACTATTGTTTATTCACACATTTAAACATCAGCCACCATTAGAGAGTGGCTTCACTTTGCGCAAGAGCTGGCCGACGACGAGCACGCTAGCAGAAACTAGAGTAATCCAAATCCAGTCTAGCGCGCTTAATGGCGCGGTCTTGAAAATCGTGGACAAGACATAGACAACTAGGAATTGGAGCGCAAGCGACGAGCCGATGGCAATCCAAACCCACAGACCGCGAAGCTGTTCGCGTTGATTGAGCACATTGAAGAGTTGCATCACGACGAGAGTCGTGAACGCTATTGTGTTCGCAAGTACGCCTTCATACCGGCTGAACAGGAAGAGCGTGCCGAGCATCATGACTGTGCCGATGGTGAGAATGTGCAGTCCTCTGCCGCGCGTGATTAATGGCGCGCCGGCAGGACGTGGTTTGCGTGCCATAATATTCGGCGCCGCAGGATCAACGCTCAACGCAAGCGCAGGGAGACCGTCCGTAACTAGATTTATCCACAAGAGTTGGATTGCCAGCATAGGCAGAGGCATGCCAATCACGAGCGCGCCAAAGACAGTAAGCACTTCGCCGATGTTGGATGAGAACAAGTACATTATGAAGTTGGCGAGATTGTCGTAAATTCTGCGCCCTTCTTTCACGGCAGCCACGATGGAGGCGAAATTGTCGTCTGCCAAAATCATGACTGAGGCCTCTTTCGCCACGTCCGTGCCAGACCCCATTCCGATGCCGATGTCTGCCTGCTTCAACGCGGGAGCGTCATTTACGCCATCGCCAGTCATCGCGACGACGTGGTGGCGCGCCTGCAACGCCGCAACTATCTTTAATTTGTGCTCGGGATTCACGCGTGCGTAGATTCCGATGTCATTGACGACGGCCGCGAGATCAGGGATTTTTTCGAGTTCTTCACCAGTGATGGCACGCCCGGGAATGCCGAGCTCGCGGCCGATTGCGTAGGCTGTACCAAGATGGTCTCCAGTAATCATCACGACCTTGATGCCTGCAGTTGAGCATTCAATTATTGCTTGCTTGACTTCTTCGCGCGGCGGGTCAATCATTGCTTGCAAGCCGACAAACACAAGTCTGGTTTCTGTCTTGATGTCGTTTGTTTTCTCGAACTTTGTTCGAGAATTGCCGAACGCAGCGTTCGGCATTTCGCGGTACGCAAAGCCAAGCACCCGGAGAGCATCGTTCGCGAATGCCTGTTGAGCGTCAAGGACTGCTTTCTTTCTTACTGGTGTGAGTGGCACGAGCTTGCCGTTGAGAAGCATCTTGGTGCACGTGTGCAGAATGACGTCAGGCGCGCCTTTGACGAACGCGAACGTTTTTCCTTTCTTGTGGAACGTGGTCATTTTCTTGCGTTCGCTTGTGAACTCGATTTCCGCTATTCTTGGCCAGAGCACATTCAATTTCTGTTCGTTCAAGCCTGCTTTTCGGCCAGAAACCACGAGCGCGGCTTCTGTCGGGTCGCCGATTACAGTGCTGCCAGTCACTTTGCTGTTGTTGTTCAGCATGCCGATGGTGAGCAGCATTGTGAGGTCTTTAGGATGGCTCGAGAAGGTGCCGTCTGTTTCATACCCTGTGCCTGTTACGTTGACGATGGTGTTGTCGACCCAGAGCTTGCGCACGGTCATCTGGTTGTGCGTGAGCGTGCCTGTCTTGTCTGCGCAGATGACGGTGCAACTGCCTAATGTTTCTGCGCTCGGTAGTTTTCTGATGAGCGCGTTTCTTTGCGCCATGCGCTGCACGCCGAGCGCAAGCGCGACCGTCACGACCGCAGGCAAACCTTCGGGAATTGCCGCGACCGCGAGCGCGATTGCCGCGAGCAGGAACATAAGTATTGGCTGTCCTTGCAAAACTCCTGCCGCGAAAACGATGGCCGCTATTGCAAGAACGAGAATAGTGATCCACTTGCTGAGGCGTTGCAGTTGCTTTTGTAATGGAGTCTGCACTGATTCTGTTTCGTGGATTAAAGTCGCGATTTTGCCGATTTCAGTGCTCGTGCCCGTGCTGATTACGATGCCTTGCGCGCGTCCGGCAGTGATGATGGTGCTTGTGTAGGCAAGGTTTTTTCTGTCCGCGACGCCTGCTTCTTTTTTTATTACGTCTGTTTGTTTGTTCACAGGCGTGCTTTCGCCAGTCAGTGCAGCTTCTTGCGTTTGAAAGTTGACGGTTTCAAAGAGGCGCAAATCAGCCGGCACTTTGTCGCCTGTTTCCAAGAGCACGACATCGCCTGGCACGAGGTCGGCTGCATCAATTGAGATTTCGCGTCCGTCGCGCAAGACGCGCGCTTTCAGCGCAGTGAGTTTCTGCAACGCCTCGATTGCGCGTTCTGCTCTGTATTCTTGAAAGACGCCAAGGACTGTATTCAAAACAACAATCACTCCGATTATGTAGAAATCAGTGCGTTCTCCTACGACGAATGAGATGCCCATCGCGCCTAAGAGCACCCAAACTAACGGACTCGTGAACTGTCTGGCGGTAAGCTTCAGTAAGGTGAGCTTTTTGGCGCGGCCGAGCACGTTTCTGCCGTACTGTTGCAGCCGTTTGTCTGCTTCGTAGCTCGTCAGCCCTTTCTCTGAGCTGTTCAGTTCGCGGAAGACCTCTTTTGTCGTCCTGTCGTGGAAGGACATGGCCTTCCAGAAGTCTTTTGTTTTATAAAGGTACCTTGGCGCTAGCTTTATATAGCAACAATCATACGTGTGAGTATGCCAAAAAAGAGTGAGGAAAAGCCTTCTTATCTGCGCACTATTCTGAACATTATCGGCATCATTTCAGGAATTATCTCAATCGTCATATTCTTGTTTGTTGTGTTCATCGTCATCATTGCATTTAGCGAGCCAACCACTTTTAGTGAAGGAAACATCGCAATCATCCCGATAGAGGGAGTCATCACGACTCAGGGCACTCTTGGCGCGTTCGCCGAGGAGGGCACTCCAAGTGCCGAAATCGTGCAATGGATTGCAGATGCCGAGGCAGATGAAAACATCAAGGCAGTAATTTTCAGGATTGATTCTCCGGGAGGCACGCCGGTTGCGACTGACGAAATCGCATCAGCCATCAACAACATGGAAAAGCCGTCTGTTTCCGTGATTAGGGAAGTCGGCGCCTCTGGAGCGTACTGGGTTGCTTCGGCTACCGACAAAATCTACGCAAATAGGATGAGCATGGTGGGCAGCATAGGCGTGCTCGCGAGCTATATTGAGTTTGCCGGAACATTGGAGCGCTACAACGCGACGTATAGGTCCCTGACTGCAGGCGAGTTCAAGGACACTGGAGACCCGTTCAAGGAATTGACGAGCAAAGAAGAGGCGTTGTTCCAGGCACAGCTTGACAAACTTCACACCATCTTCATCAAGGCAGTTGCCGAAAACAGGGGCTTGCCTGAAGACAAGGTGCGCAAGCTCGCGAATGGCTGGATATATATGGGCACTGAAGCGCTTGAATTCGGACTGATTGACGCGATAGGGTCTGAAGATGATGCCATCGCTGATTTGGAAGAATCGCTCAATCTCACTGCAGAAATCGTCGAGTTCTCATCGCCATTGACTTTCTTCGATGAGTTCTCGAGCTTTACGAAGATTAACGCTTTCGCGCTCGGAAGAGGATTTGCGTACGAGATGTTGCAGCCTAGGTTGCAGTCGCATCCGCAGGTCTGGACGTAACGTGGCAGTCTCCGGCAGGCCTGGAGTTGCGGCTTTGAATGTAACTCGCGCGCCTCAAACACTACCTGGGCAGATGAGCCTGGGGAGCATTGCACTTATTGCGCTTATTTTCCTCGTTTCCTGCGCGCCACTGCCTAAAGTCACGTTCTACAATGGCGAAGGCTACCTGAACGTGCCGGTGCTTGTCGCAGATGATGTTACAGAACGCTCGGAAGGACTGATGGGCAAATACTTGCAGTCTGGCCAGGGCATGCTGTTCGTGTTCAAGGACAGCCAGCAGCGCACGTTCTGGATGAAGAACATGCTGATGCCGTTGGATATAATTTTCCTTGACGAATCGATGACGGTTGTAGAGATAAAGGCTAACATCCCGCCGTGCGACAATGACCCGTGCCCGACGTTTCCCACGAACAAACCAGCAAAGTACGTTGTTGAGGTCGAAGCCGGATTCGCGAAGCAGCACAATTTGTTCCCAGGCACAAGAATGACGACGAGTGTGGACTTGACGAGCGCTAGTTAGTCCACTTTCTTCATCCCTTTCTTAGACATCCAAATCGGAATCTCGTAACCTGAAGCTGGAAACGAAAGCACGTTTGCTTCCATCAAATCATTGATATTCACAATTCCGAGCTTCTCGTCCGCAATCCGAGGACACGCCGTGTTCAGCCAGCAATCAATGAACGGAAAGTTTTCCATCTCGCCGAAGTTGAGCGTGTCGGAAACAAACACGTAATACTTCTTGTCGGTTCTTTTCTCAAGTTCCATCGCGCGCAAGAAGTTCTTTTGTCCTATCTTTGTAGACACAATCACTCCGACGTTTTTTGCGTGCAAAAACTTCAGGATGCTGCCTTGCTTGCGCTTGAGGTACGAATCAATCGTTTTCTGGCTGAGTTCGCCAAACTCTTGCGTTGCCGGATTGAACACGTACGTCGGCTTCCCCGTGCGCGTCGCGACTTGAATGGGATGGAACTCGCCCGAGCCAACAAAAAGAAAACAGTCGACTTTACTTTTGATGTTTTCGGCATTGTATGAATTGCAGCCCAGAACCTGGCCGGCGACAATCGACTTCGGCAGTTGCGCCTGCACTTTCTTGATTGCATGAAGTAATTGAATGCTCGTCACGATGCCCACGACTTTGCCTTTCAGTCCTTTGACCGCAGCAGAAGTTAAAGTCACGTCCTGGTCAGATTTCGCGTGGATGAACAGCGTTTGCATGCGTGCTTTTGTCGAGGGATGCTTTATAAACATTAGCGTTTGAGCAGCCGGACATTCTCGAAGCCAAGAAAATCATAATCGAACGTGAGCGTGGTTGCGTGCAGATGTCGCGCCGCGATGACAGTTATCGCGTCGGAAAGCGACAATTTCGGCTTTTTTGGCTTGATGGCGCCGTGCAAGAGCCCGCCGTTCGTTGCCAACGCGAAATCGAGTGGGATGATGTCTGACAACGCACGGATGGCCTCTTGGGCGACTGCAGCTTCCTTTCCCATGCGCGTCACTTTCGAGACGACTTCTGCGACGCATAACGCGGTCGTGAACAGTTCATGCTCTAGAAATGGAACGAACGCTTTTCCTCGTTCTGCGCCGTCAAGGTATTCAATCCAAACTGACGCGTCGACCACGTACTTAGTCGACATCAAACTTGTCCTCGCGCCTGAACGGTCCGATGCCCTTGAGTGCGCCGAACCAGTCCTTGCGCTCCCGTCGCACGTCGATGCGCACCAGCTCGCCCGCCTCGATGTGTTCCTGTTCCGCGATGTCTTTCGGGATGCGCACCATGATGGAGCCTCCGACTTTCCGCGTGTGCTGGACGATGGTTGCCATAGGATTACATCATATATATTCTTTTATTATACTGAGAGTATTCTTTCTATATAAAGGTTGCGGAAAAAGGCAATCATTTCACCAGGCACAGACCGAAAAGCTTAAGTATGACAAAGTAATACGAAGTAATACGATGGAAACGATAAGCTTCAAGGTGGACGACGCGACGGCGAAGGAGATTGAGCGCTGTATGCGGCAAGCGCATTATGTCACAAAAACAGAATTCGTGCGGCAAGCCGTGAGGGACCGGCTGCGAATCGAGCGCGACGTGGCGCATCTTAACTCGGTCTATGGCGCTTCCAAACGCCGAACAACGGACAAGCAGTTGCACGAGGCTCGCGAGCTCGCGTTCGAGGAAATCAGCCGTCAATTGTCTTGATTTCAACAAGATATGTGAGTTTCTGAAAGTCTCGATCGTTTGAGACGAGTATTGCATCGTTATCACGCGCAATAAGCGCGTGTAGCACGTCTCCATTTGGGACGTGTAACAGAGAGGCAATATGTTTCGCTTGCTCAGTTTGTTGCTTGTTGATATGCACTTGTTTGGTGGCTTTCTCAAGGACACGGCGGATTTCTGAAAGAGGATAACCTAGCCGTTTGAGTTCAATGATGTGCAGGTCTGAAGAAAAAATGATTGCCTTACTGTGGAGTTGTTCAATGAGGAATGTTAGTGCTCGTTCGCCATTCAAGCCTCGCTGTTCTTTCCCATAAGCTATATTTTCGGCGACATCCTTACTGAAGTCTACGGTTATCATCGCTCTCGTAAGATTATCTGGTCTGGATTTGCCTGTTTGCTCTTCATGTCGTTGGTCTACTGGGTTGTTGGCTTGCTTCCTGCTGCCCCTGGCTGGATGAACCAAGCAGCCTATCAATCGATTCTTGGCGTTGTTCCGCGCATTGTTTTCGCATCAGTGATTGCGTACTGGGCAGGCGAGTTCGCGAACTCATATGTTTTGGCAAAGATGAAGCTGTGGAGTGATGGAAAACGTCTCTGGATGCGCACGATTGGTTCGACCGTCGTTGGTGAAGGCGTTGATACCGTGCTCTTCGTGCTTATCGGTTTCTGGGGAATATTGCCAACAAACATTCTCATTGCGGCAATTATTTCCGGTTACCTTTTCAAAGTGCTCTATGAAATCCTTGCGACACCTATCACATACTTCATTGTCAGAAAGCTCAAAGTAGCCGAGAATTGCGATCACTTTGACTACAATACGAAATTCAACCCGTTCTTGATGAAGTAACTATATCAAGGACGGTTCTTCGCAAAGAGATAGTCTCTTTTCCATACCAACCGAGAATTCGGCAGTGATATCTTGAATATCTTCATATCCAAGATGCGCAAGAAGTCCTCGCGCATGAGTATTGTCTCTGAAAACTTTGCCCCGCAATGCAGGACACTGATATTTTCGTGCTATGTCCTCCAACAATGATGCAATCTGTCGGAAGTTGCCCCCATGATGTGTGGGATGCAGTTGGACATTGTGAACATAGACATAAAGAAATTCAGGGCGTGGTTCGACATCGACAAAACCCACGGGTTTGCCCTTTGCTTCCAGGATTGTCGTGCGTGATGGATTGTATCCGCGATGAAACTTCTCATCCGACCATTTCTCAGGCAAATGCCTATCGAAATATGACTTCATATTTGCTTTGAACAAGTCATAAACAAAACTACGGTCAGCTTCCGAGGCAGGGCGCATCGTGAGCATCTTACAACCCAAACGCATCCGTGAACTCTTTGACCTTCTGGTATTCTTGCAAGAACTTCAATCCTTTCTCGGTAATCACGTACATGTTTCGTTCGCCTGATGAGTCTGAATTCATGAATCCTTTCCCCTCTAGGTCCGCAACATAACCCTTCATTCTTTTGTGGGAGAGGTTTGACTTGTACAGCAAGTGAGTGGGTTTTATTCGTCCGCCTTTGTCTTGGATTGCCTTGAGCATGTCATACACTATTTCAAGTTGGCTTCGGCGTTCCATTGATTCACTTCTTTGAATAGACCTTTACGAGCATTAGGAGTAGCGTCACGTACGCAATCAAGCGGACGACGTACGCGCCGATTGACAGTTCCTTCATCACCAGTCCGGCGATGAAGAACACCGGTTCAAGTGTGAGTATGCAAAACGCGAACGAAGCCAAAAACGCGGCTTTCGTTTTTTTCTCGTGATAGTTTGCGCGATAGTTCCACGCGATGAACGCGAGCAGCACGAAGGAGACGAGATAGAACATTATTGGCAGAGAATCAAACGCGCTGAACGCGAAGAGCGCCATAAAGATGCTCAGCAATCCAAGCAGTTTCTTGTCATAGATGCGCATGCTCAACGCCAAGAGAATCAAGTATGCCGCAAACACCAAACCAAAGTAGACGAATCTTCCGAGGTCGAAGATGCTTTCGAGACCAGATAGGGTGAGCGCGGCGGATGGCGTTCCTGCAACAGCCCCCACTTGTCCCAACACGACTGCTGCAGTCAACGCACGCGCGATGAATGAGAGCGTGATGAACACGAACGCGAGAGAGAAGTAAAAGAAGCGTCTTTCTTTAGTGAGCTTGTATGCCTTGTAGCCTATGATGCTTATCAAGACTGCCGCAAGCACGCCGAAGCACTCAAGAATGATATCAATGCCATAAAGCCCGAAGGGATTGAAGACTAGCGTCACTGCCATGTGTCACCCACCGATGAATTCGCTTATAAGCTTTACGGACGCGACTTCGAGATTCTTTCTGCATAACCCATATTAAAAGGAGGGGCATACAAAAGCGTATGAAAAAGGTGAACAAACAAAACAAGTCGAGCTTTCCGGACGCACTAATCCGGCCCGCGCACGATCCTGAATGGGACGCAATCTTCAACCAGCAATATGACGAGGTTCCTGAAGACCTCTTTTCGCAATCAAACTGGAGGTGATGCGTTAACAACAGCGCCCGCAAGGGCGCTTTTCATTTTCACACACTACCCTCCGTGGTGTCTCCTCGGCAGCAAGGCTGCCTTCATTCTCAAGAGGCGTTGGTTCTCCTCTCCAACGCTTGTTTTTTTCATTACTTTTTTATATGATTGCTGCGTACATTCTCAAAAAGAGATATTGCCATGAAACTCCTTCCGTTCTGCATTGTGGTGTTGTTTCTTGTCGCATGTACTGTTCAACAACCAACGCCTGCTACGCCAGTGCTTCCGACGCCTGAATCTGCGCCGATCCCAGAGACGGATGGTGGCACGCCAACTGTCGAGAAAGAACCAACAGCGCCAGTAACAAAGCCTACAGAACCCAAACTCATCTACCCAACCCTCACGTATGAAGGTGCCTACAACGGTCCATTGTATGAAACATCGTTCCAGGCAGGCGACAGCGGTCCGATGGACTTGCATTTCGCGAACATGGACAGAAACGGCGTGAGCTTCACGAACGCGTTCTTCGGCGTTGCATTCCCTCCAAAAGCAGATGACGTTCTTCTCAGCACTAATGAACTCGGTTATGCGCTCAACGCCGTCAAGCAGCATCCGGGCAGGATCGTGCCGTTCTACTCCCAGCTGCTCGATCCGGAAGAGACTGACATCAACGCGCTTGCCAAGGACCTGGACGCCATCTTCCAGGCCGTGGAGAGCATCGCGCCCGGCTTCCTGAAGGGCATCGGCGAGATTCCCCAGATGGATTTGCCGATGAAGGCAGATAGCGTGCAGATGCGCGCGCTCGCGGACATCGCGAGAAAGCATAACATCATGCTCATGTTCCACCCGCCCGCGCGGCAGGTGGACTTGGTCAAGAACCTCATCGAGGCGTATCCTGACGTGAAGTTCTTCATGCACATGTATGCGGAAGACGTTTCAGCAGATGCAGCGGCGTACGGTGAACTCATCAAAGACCATGACAACCTGTACTTCAGCATCGATGCCGACCATATGATGTTCCTGGACAACACCGGGCTCCTCTACAAGTATGAGGGCATCAGCAACACGAAGCAGGCAGCGACGTATTTCGTCAGCGACTACGACTCGAACGAGGAAAAGCTCCTGAAAAGCGCGCTCGCGCGCTACGCTCCTCTTATCAAGGCCGCGCCCGACCGCGTGATGTGGGGCACGGAGATGGGTCCAGCGTATAATTACGAGCCAGAAGTCTACGACCGCATGATAAAGTTCACGCGCAAGTTCATTGCCAAGCTTTCACCTGAAGTACAGGAAAAGTTCGCGTACAAGAACGCATTGGCGTACTTCGGGCCGGGCATCACGTACACGAAGAACGTGCAGATTATTGACTCGTCAAGTTGGCCTGCCTGTGGCACGTCGCAGGCATCGGCGTGCGACAGCGAGTGCGACAACCAGAAGATGTCCAAGTCTGAGGTCGAGCCCTGCCTTGTGCGCTGCTTTGGCAAGCTTCAGTGCATTGCGTCTGAAGAAGAGGATTGACCATCATTTGCACTGGACACGCAATCGTGACTCTTTTATAGGAGTGCGGATGTCCATATTGCGTGATAAAAGAGAGTTTCATTTTTCTTCCAAAAATCAGCGAACGTAAAGAACGCAAGATTTGGCAGCACGCAAGCACTTGGAACGAGTTTCTGGACAAAAAAGAGATTCCAGGCATCGCGCAAAAGCTCAAGCACGGCTACGACAAGATACTGGTTGCCGCGCGAGAGGCGTTGATAGCAGACGATGCTTCGTATTTCGCGCGCTTGGTGCATTCTGCGGACCAGTGGCGATTGTACGCGCATTTCAAGGATGATGCGGTCTTTCTGGACATCGAAACTGCGTCAAACTATGGCAACGTAACTGTTGTCGGGCTTTCTGACGGCAGAGAAACCAAGACGCTCATCGCGGGCAGCACGCTCACGAAAGAGAATTTGCAGGAAGCACTAAAGCCCTACAAGCTTTTGGTGACTTTCAACGGAAAGAGTTTTGACATTCCAATCTTGCAGAAGTACTTCAACACGCAATTCAACATGCCGCACATTGATTTGAAGCACGTCTGTTTCAGTGCAGGCATTACGGGTGGTTTGAAACTCATCGAAAAGCAGTTGGGCATTCAGCGTGCTGAACAAGTGAAGGATGTTCAAGGGAGTGACGCAGACCTTCTCTGGAGAAAGTGGCGCGCCACCGGCAACCAGGACTTCCTCGATCTCCTGGTGCAATACAATGCTGAAGACTGCATCAATTTGAAGACAGTTGCCGAGCGCGTGATTCCGCAACTGTGGAAGGACGTCCGAGGCGCGTCCCC
>CAYHVU010000021.1:0-15107 GCA_964360075.1 uncultured Methanosarcinales archaeon | reverse complement strand
GCGTCCTTGACTTTTGAGTCCATGCCGATCAAGTACTTGACGTTCGCCCTTTCGGCAGCGGAAACAAGCTCTTGGTCGATGCTCTCATCCAACACAACTGCGTAGATGCCTGAATTCAGGCTCGAAAGCGTGCTGTTCAGTTCTGCCAAAGGCACTTTGCCCAAGACTGCCAATTTCTCATCCAGCAAGCAGGCTCCGCGTGTGCCTATCAAGTCAGTCAAGACTGATTCAAACTTTTCCTTTTCTGCAGGAGAAGGCGCGCGTTTTCCCGTCGGAGCAGCTGCAATCGGTGCAGCCATGGGTGCGCCCATCGGACGCGGCGCCATCGGAGGCCGCATGCCCGGACGAACCGGAGCCATTGGGCGCTGCGGAGGCATCATTGCTGCTTTGTTCGCAATCATTGGCTTTCGAATGGATTGCGACGTGTCAACGCTCGCGAGTTCAAGCTTTGCTTGCTCTGCCGTGATTCTCGAACGCAATGCTTTGTGGATTTCCTTCTTGGTGAGCTCTTCCACTTCCTTGCCATCAGGTGCCTTGGTGACGAAGTCGACTTCTGCGATTGCCAAGACTTCCTTCAAGATCAAGTTTCCACCTCTATCGCCGTCAACAAAGACAATGATGTCTTTCTTCTGGCTCAGTTCCGCAATCGTGGGCGGCACTTGCGTGCCGTTCATCGCGATGACGTTCTTGAAACCGTACTTCAACATGTTAACGACGTCGGCGCGGCCCTCGACCACGATGACTTCCTCAGATTCATCGATACCAGGACCTGCAGGCAATCTGTCTCGGCCGTACTCAACCACTTCTTGCACTCGCACAGAACTGATGACTTCTTCCGTCAATTCAGTGCTGTCAGGACTGCCTGTGTCGAGCATGACGCGCAAGATTTCCTTTGCGCGCTCGATAACGAACTGGCGCTTGCTGATTCTGACGTCCTCGACGTTTGTGACTCTGACTTTTGCGTTGCACGGACCAATGCGTTGGATGATTTCCAACGCGGCCGCGATGACTGCAGTTTCGGCTTTGTCAAGCGAGCTCGGAATAATGATGCTGCCGAAGCTTTTGCCGCCGCGCGTGTCGAGATTGACTTCAATGCGTCCGATTCTTCCGGAGCGTTGTAATTCTCTTAATTCGAGCTCTTCGCCCAAGAGACCTTCAGTTTGTCCGAAGATTGCTCCAATGACGTCTGGTCGGTCGACTACGCCTTCAATTTCAATCGTTGAATTGACAATGTATTTTGATGCTACTGGACTGATTTTTCCCATGTTTTCCTCCAATGTGAGAACAAAGTGCTATCTTATTCGAACCCGAATTGATGATGGGATGAACGTGATGAACAACTTTGTCTCCTGGCTAAGAACAAGCTCGCAACTCGCCTTTGAAAAGGCACAATTTGGCTTCCGCCGTGAATCTGATGAGCTGAAATACTTGTTCTGCCGTGATTATCTGTGATTGTAAGATTGGTGCAAGCAGAATCCGGTTGGTTCTGCTGCACACGCACTTGCGTGCTTGGTGCCTGCAACACTAACTCCCACGTTCAATGCTGGATTTCATCGTATGCTCCCGTGAGTACCTTGGTGGCAGGCTGTGATGGACACACGTGTTTTCCCCTCTCACCGCTTGCGCTCAAGGGCAGCAGTGTATCCACCTGACTACAGTGAACGTATAGTCTGCAGTATATAAATGTTGTGATGAGTATATAAAGGGACTCACGAACCTTTAAAAAGGTCCTTTTCGACCTCTGCATATGCCCCGAATGGCTACCAAGCACAAGGAAGCCTGGAAAACCTTTGCCCAGGTATTTGACCATTTTACAGAATTAGCGCTCCACAAGCTTATCAGCAAAGGTGTGATAGATGGGCTAATCGGGCAAACCTCCATCGGCAAGGAAGCTAATGTCTTCCTGGCGCAGGCAAAAGACAAAACTGTAATCGTCAAAATCTACCGTTTAAGCACGTGCGACTTCAATAGGATGTACACGTTTATCCGCACCGACCCAAGATTTCCTAAATTGAACCGTCAGCGTAGAAAAGTCGTTTTTGCGTGGGCGCAGCGCGAATTCAGGAATCTCTTGAAAGCCCGCGAAGCAGGCGTGCGCGTGCCTACTCCTATCCTGCATTTATCAAATATTTTAGTCATGGAACTCGTTGGGGATGCAATGCCCGCAGCAAAAGCCAAAGACCAGCTTCCCAAAAATCCAGATGAATTTATCCAGGACATCATAAGCCAAATGCGCAAGCTTTACAAAGCCGGGCTCGTCCACGGGGATTTGAGCCCGTTCAACATCCTGAACCATCACGAAAAACCATTCATCATCGACATGAGCCAATCAACGACACCCGAGGACCCGAACGCAAAGGAATTCCTTGATCGTGATACCAAGAATATCGCGATATTCGCAAAGAAAATTGGTGTTGAGCTTACAGCAGACGAGATTTTGCAAAAAGTAAAGGCTTAAAAATGAAAGCACAAAGCACGGATGAGTTCGCATACGCGCTCCGCATACCGAAGGATCGTATTGCGGTGCTTATCGGCGCGAAAGGCATAGAAAAACGTGAACTCGAAAAAGCAACATCGGCCAAGATTGAGGTCGACTCAAAAGAAGGCGTTGTCACACTCACAGGCACGGATGCACTAAACCTTTACCTGTGCCGCGAGATTGTGCTCGCCATCGGACGCGGATTCAGCCCTGAGCTCGCAAAACTCCTGCTCAAGCCAGACTATGGCATCGAACTCCTTAACGTGAATGATTATGCCAAGAACGAAAACGATTCGATACGTCTCAAGGGAAGAGTCATCGGCGAAGGCGGCAAGTCACGAAGAACGATTGAAGAGATCACAGGAGTACACATAGGAGTGTACGGCAAGACAGTAGGTCTAATTGGTGAACTCGAAACGTTGTCCTTCGCCCGAAAGGCAGTAGAGAGTCTGCTATCGGGACAGCCGCACGCCAGCGTGTACAAGTGGCTTGAACAGCGCGGCAAAGAAATACGGAAAAGACAATTGACAAACTCATGGTAAGCCCGATAGCAGAAAAATTGGCAGAAAAACAGCGCGATGTCTCAGTAGCAGAGTTCTTCGAACGAAACAGACACTTGCTTGGATTTGATAACAAACGCAAAGCACTCTTGACAGTCGTAAAGGAAGCGGTAGATAACTCACTTGACGCGTGCGAAGAAGCACGCATTCTGCCCGAGATTTCAGTAGAAATCGTAGAGATGGGCAACGACAGATTTCGTGTCATAGTAGAAGACAATGGTCCTGGCATCGTGCGCAAACAAATCCCTAACATTTTCGCGAAACTCTTGTACGGCTCAAAATTCCACTCCATGAAACAAGCCCGCGGCCAGCAAGGCATAGGCATTTCTGCGGCTGTGTTGTACGCGCAGATGACAACCGGCAGGCCTACCCGGATCAAGTCGCGCATCGACCCGAAACATCCGGCTCATTACTTTGAATTGATGCTGAACACGCAGAAGAACGAGCCGGAAATCCTCAAGGACGAGGAAATCTCTTGGAAGAAAGAGCGCGGCACTCGCGTCGAGATGGACATCGAGGCGACCTACCAAAAAGGAGACCAAAGCGTCGACGCCTACATCAAGGGCACGGCAATCGTGAACCCGCACGCCACATTCATTTACACTACGCCGAAAGCCGAACAACTAATTTTCGCTCGCGCAATAGAGAAACTGCCGCAAGCACCAAAGGAAATCAAACCACACCCATATGGTGTCGAGCTCGGCATGATGCTCAAGATGATTAAGGCAACCGAAAGCAGAACAATGCAGAGCTTTCTGACGAACGAATTCTCGCGCGTCGGGCCAGGCACTGCGAAAGAAATTTGCGAGAAATCTGGATTTGCCTGCAACGAAAAGCCATCAAATTTGCAGCTCGCCAACATCGAGAAATTGATGCAAGCCATCAAGGACACCAAGATTATTTCACCTCCTACTGATTGTATCGTTCCAATTGGTGAAGAGTTGCTCGAAAAGGGTTTGAAGAAGGAAGTCGCCGCAGAATTTTATACTTCAATCACGCGTTCGCCCGAAATTTATCGCGGCATTCCGTTCGTCGTCGAAGTCGCGCTCGCCTACGGCGGCCAGCAACACGGCGATGAACAAGTCCGTTTGATGAGGTTCGCGAACCGAGTCCCGTTACTCTACCAACAATCAGCCTGCGCCGCAACAAAAAGTGTCATCCAGACCAACTGGAAACCTTACGGTATGCAGCAATCAGGTGGCGCGTTGCCAAATGGTCCCTTGACTGTCGCGATTCACTTGGCGAGCGTCTGGCCGCCGTTCACGTCCGAAGCCAAAGAAGCAATCGCGCACTATCCTGAAATCATCAAGGAAATGAAGTTGGCAATCCAAGAAGTCGGTCGCAGACTCGGAGCGTACGTCAACAAAAAACGGCGGGTCGGATTGGAACGCGAGCGAGTCAACATCTTCGAACGCTACATTCCGGAAGTGGCAGACACGATTGCCGAACTTGCTGGCATTTCCAAAGGCAAAATCCAGACCGAACTCGAAAAAATGCTGGCCAAGAACAAGGACTTCATCATCAGCAATACCTCGAAAGTGGAAGCGCTCGACGAATCAGAGCCTGAAAGCAAAATTAAGATGCGCGTCAAGGAGGACGAAGAATGAGCGACGCCAAGAAAAAGCTCATTGCACTCGGCAAAGAGCTCGCCGACAAGATTGAGAAAGGCAAGCAGCCCGCCCTTGATGTTCCTGTTCGCGCGCTATCCAACGTCGCGTTTAATCAGAAAACGAAAACGCTTGAATTGGGCACGAAGTCATCCGAACGATTCTTCTTCAATGTAGCGCACGTCAAGAAATTCGTGCAAACGCTTGAAGTCGCAAAGCACGCAAAAGCATTGCTCGAACTCGGAAAGCACGCTTCTTTGAGAGATGTGTTTTACATGGCAAAGCGCACAATCCCTCATACGAACATCAACATTGTGGATGAGCAAACCGAAAGCGACAAAGCCATCGAAGATCTTGAATTGATTACTGAATTTTCTCGAGAACAACTGAACATTAATGCCAACAAGAACGGTTCCGTTGCTGGCAAAGTCGTGATTGAAGACAAAGGAGACACGATTGACTGGTCGAAATTGGGTTCGGGCGGCTGGAGCATTCCGTCGAACGTCGAAGAAATCAAGTTCAAGAAAGTAGATGCAGAATATATCATCTACATGGAAAAGGCAGCTGTCTGGGAGCGATTGCATGAGGACAAATACTGGGAAAAGCACAGGTGCATCATCATGTCATCCCAAGGGCAAACGACACGAGGCATCCGTCGATTATTGCAACGCCTGAACCAAGAACACAAGTTACCCGTCTATGTTTTGGCGGACTTCGACCCGTACGGATTCTACATCTACTCCGTGCTCAAGTTCGGCTCGATTAATTTAGCGCACATTTCAGAATCACAAGCTATCCCTTCTGCCAAATTCTTGGGCATCACGGCAGACGACATCGAGAAGTACGGGCTTTCGAAGAACTTCATCAAGATGAAGGACGTCGACATCGCGCGTTTGAAACAAATATCTGAGTACGACTGGTTCAAAAACAACAAAGCCTGGCAACGCCAATTCAAACTCATGAAGCAGTATGGCTCTAAAGCAGAAATCCAGGCGCTTTCCGGGCGAGGCATCACGTTCATTTCTGACAAATACTTGCCGGAGAAAATAAAGAATAAGGATTGGATTGACTGATTTGCCCCTTTAAAGTAGTCAAATTAGAAAGCTTTATAAATGGCTGTTCCATTGCTCCAACGAGACTCCTATGGCGACTCACACTATCGACGCTTTTGTGCCACAAGCACAAGACTACCTGAAAGGCATCGCACCGCTGCCGGTGTTGCACGTCCATTCATCGCAAGCGCCCGATGGTCTCGAAAGGGCAGTCACTGTTGCTTTTTCTCCTGGTCTGTTGCGCGACATTCTCAAGCACCCTCATGAATTCAAGAAAGATTTTACGGCATTGAATTACGGTTATGTTGGTTCTACGAATGGCGGGAAAAACGGCATCGTTCCGCTCCGTGGTCAGGATGTCCGTCTTCTGCGCGCTGTTGCGCCTTATTTGAAGGAGGGCATGGAGCCGGTCAAGGTCGTCGTCCACCGAAAAAACGGTGACCGCATGGTAGGTGTTCGGGATGTCAACACCAACCTGATTACCTTTGTCGACCGCGTCTCTTACAAATTATGAATGAAAGCCTTGCGGATTGTATTGAACGCATTGCTGCTGCGGTGTCTCACCATCCTGGCCAGCACCGGAAAGAAATGAGCGAACTTCTCCAGCAAGAACGTTACCGGCCGCTCGCAGAAGGAGTCATCGGACGCGCGCAATTGCGCGAGTTCGGCCCTGCGCTTTATGAACATCTCCAGGCAAACTCGACGGCTTCAACAATACTCGCGCTGGGCTTGCTGCGCTATGCGCCCGCAAAAGACCACATTTCGCATCATTGCCTGCATGACGAGCTGCGTCCCGCTGCGACGGTTGCCTTGGCGCTCATCGATCCTTCGCTGACCGCTAAGGTCTTCGGTTGGTACACATCTAACAATCCCGTTGCCGGCACGCGAATTGCCGGCGTCGCATTGGATGAAGCACACTCCCTTTCAGGAAAGACTCTCGCAAAACGCATTTACTGGAATCTCCCGCAACCAATTCGTTTCAGGCTCAAAGACGTCCCCCTGTCGCGCGATGTGCGCGATCTTATACGGCACGATGATCGATAATAGTTATTGCGGTGCCTGACCTGAATTTCACTTCCTGAAATCCTGATTTTCTGAGCGCGATAATCCCCTCCGGAACGACATCGGTTTCGAAGAGAAGGATGATGTCAACGCTTCCCGTGCCGCCGATTTTCACGTGGAATGCGCGTATTGCTGACGGCTTCCACTTCCAAAGGATATCGATGAGTTTGGGCGTCGCGACAATGCAGGGAATGAGTTCGTCAGGATCACTCGACTCCAGCAAATTTGTAATGACGATGCGTTTGTATTCTGCTTTGGTCATCAGACGGACATATCTTTGCCTTTCGCCATGTTTGACGGGCCGCACCACGACCGTTGGCGCGCAGGCTTTCAAGAGTTCCTGCACAAACGGAAGCGCGCGTTGTGCTTCGGTTCTCACTTTCCCATACGTTTCAGGTGAAGTGTCATCATCCGCTTCGCGGATAAGGTATAATTTCTGTTCAATCGCCAAGACGGTCTTGTGGTCAACATGGTCGAGCTTGCGCGCGAGCTTCAGGCAGCGTTGCGCAAGCGCTTTCGCGGCAACGATGTATTCGCGGGAGATGGACTGCGAAGGAACGCTCGGCGGGTAATTGGCAATGATGGTAACGCGTTTCTGTATTTCGCTGGCGATATCATCGCATGTTCGCTTCCGGAAAATGTCAAGGATGCTCATAGCTACCTATTGATTCGCTTTCGTTTATATTTGATACGGCCCTGAGGGGATTTGAACCCCCGACCTACTGCTTAGAAGGCAGTCGCTACTATCCAGGCTGAGCTACAGGGCCAGACCTAAAACGGGCGAAACTGCATTTATAAAGCTGTCGAGCTTTCCCATTGAGACATATTCTAGCCCTTAAACGCAAACGAAAGCGTATTGTATTCTTCCGTGGTGTAAACACCAATTCCTTTCTCGTGCCACAATCTGAACTCAGCAAGTTTTTCGTCAAGAGCTAACTTGCTACAAATCGTGCAGTAAGGTTGCCCGGAGCGCAATGGCTCGCCGTTTTCATCCACGCTCGCAAAATACAGCTGAGAACCAATCACTTTTTTTGGCTTCCACTTTATTCCGTTAATTATCGCCCGTTGTTCCGCGTGTATGCAGCAGGTTTTGTCAGTGACTTTAGAATGATAACCTCCTTTATCACAGGTACAGCGACGCTGACTTTCTTTTTCATCCGGAGGAGAATTTCTCCCCCAACTTATCAGTTTATCATCTAATACGAGAACAGCACCGCACTTGCGACGTTCACACGTGGCTTCACGCGCCTCTTCTGCAGCCTTTAGCATCCACTGCACACCCTCATTTTCCTCTTCCCCAACAAGCCATCGCATACATTTTTACGTCTCTATTTCATTTAAATCTATTTCTGTGCTCAAGAATACTTACTTTACATTTCTACACTGAAACAACGTCATGTGCGTGAACAGCCGGTTCAACACCGCATTGCGCCAAAGGAATCGCGGGAACAGCTTGATGCCGAAAAGCCGTGTGTCGTGCACGCCGGTGCCACGCATTCCAACGACTTTTATTGTTCCTTTGCTTTCTATCCTTTTTATGAATTCAGCGCGCGAATAGATTGCTTGGTAGAACGGCTTGGAGCCTCGCATGCGCTCTCTGCGTTTCGCGAACAAAAACCCAAGCACGCGAGGCAGGTTCATTGTCGGAACCGTAATCAAGATGCGACCGTCTGGTTTCACCACGCGAACGGCTTCATCGACAATTCTCCAAAATTCCTTTGGTTCTTCCTCGTAGTGCTCAAGTACCCCTGGAGAAAAGTAAGCGTCAAACGAATTATCTTTGTACGGCAGTGCACGCGCATCGCCAAACGTGATGAATTTTGCGAGCTCTGGCAACTGCTTTTTGAATTCAGCAACGAGTTTCTTGCTATATTCGATGCCCCACGCATCTCGACCTTTCGCGCGCAAGCCCGCCACGACCCATCCGCTACCTGAGCCGCCTTCGAGCAAGCGTTCGCCTTCCTTAAATGAGTTCAAAAGAAACCAAAAGCTAGGCTTCATTGCGCTCTCTCTAGCGACGCGCGTTCTGAGATCCTTGCTGGTTTCGGTCGCGTACCAATAGTGCTCATCAGGGACTGTTTTGTACTGTTTAATCACGATTGCCCGGACTCTGTCCGCATATAAGAAGCTTTCCGACAATCACCTTTTTATAGTCACCGTCGTGCCTTCCTTTCAGTGGGGGTTGCAGACTCCAGTTCTGCAGTCTCTTATTGCGGAGGTACCGAAGCGGCTAACGGGCTCGCCTGCAGAGCGAGTCATCCTGGGTTCGAGTCCCAGCCTCCGCTTAAATATGAACAAACTTACCCGCCTATCCGAGATTAGAAAAATCATACGACCGCACTGTGCAACGTTGGTCGGTGGCGTATTTGACCTTTTTCATATAGGCCATCTTCGTTATTTGCGTGAATGTAGTGATCATGGCCGTCCTCTTGTTGTTATTGTTCAATCAGATAAAACAACGCGTTGTCGCAAAGGATTCAATCGTCCTATTATAAGTCAAAGAAGACGCGCTGAAATTATCGCTTCTCTTGAATTTGTTGATCACGTTCTTATCTTGGATAAACCTTCTCATTATTCAAAATATCTTGCTGCAATAAGACCGAAGACATTTGTCTTTTCTAAGGAAAATATGCGTTATAGAAAATATCGTAAAATGTTGATTCAAAAAGAATTCCTGAGAGTTAATGTCGTATTTATTCCCAAGCGCGTTCGTGGAGCAAGCACGTCGCATATTATCCAAAAGATTCATGCACAGCGCGATTATGATAAAATAAAGGACAAAATCGTTAAAAAACTTTATTTGCTCGCTGATAAAAATCCATCGCGCATCGGAAAGATTTCTGCCATCTTAACACTTAATGGGAAGATTGTTGCAGAATCAAGCAACAATGATAAAAAAGAAACCCATGCAGAAACAATGGTCATCGACTTAGCACGGAGGGGAAAAATTCCGCTTGAGAGCGTAAAACTCGTTGTTCTCATTCCGCCTTGTATCATGTGCGCAAATGTGATTTTGAAAACACCCATTCGTCAAATTTTCTATTTACATCCTTATGGGAATGATGATGGCGTAACACTTTTACGCAAGCATGGTATCCACGTTCAGAAATATATTCCTAACAAAACAAATTTGAAAAAATAATCATTTCTTACTTTTCTTTCTCTTCAGTTTTCTTGGCTTTTCATCTACTTTAGATTTTCCCAACAACGTCAAGAACTTGTACAGGGAAACAAATGCAACAATCAGCAACAGAACGCCAACAAGCACGCGGTCATTGTGACGACCAAATCCAACGCCCCAAGCAACGAGCGTGCGCGGATCGATGAACGTCAAGATTGCTCCTGGTATGCCCGCGACAAACGCGACGACAATGCTCCACTTCATCGTTTCAGCTCCGTCGCGAGCAGATACGGCACGCCGAGCACGAACACGCGAGCCACGCCGCCAATGGCGGTCGCACCGAGGAACATGCTCGCGATTGCGAACACGATGCCCGCACCTGCTGCGGCAATCCAACGATTCGAGATCCAGCTCGCGAAGTAGCATAAGATCCAGAGCACCACGAGCGCAATTAACGCCGCGTTCAATGTCAGCGCCTTTGTTGTATCTCCGTCCAATCCGCCTGTCCACTTGATGACGAACATAATCCAGCCCCAATGCAATGGCAAGGCCGCGAGACTGGTGAGCGTCGCGAACGAGAGACTGCCGGACTCTTTCTTCATGACGCGTGTCGCGAGCCAATACACGAGCGCAAGCGCGATGGCGTGCACCACGATGTAAAGAACCGCGTCGTCAATCCTGAACAAACTTCTCTCAAGCGTCGGCGTGGCGACGCGGTAATAGATGTAGAACATGCCCGGCCCGAGCAACGACGTCACGATGCCAGGTGTCCGGCCAATACCGACAAGCCACGCAACCAAAAAGACGCTGACGAACACAATCGTGAACTTGACCGCGACATAATTCAAATGCACCGCTGTCTCCGTGGCGACGTGGAACAGCATGTCTAACGCATTCATGCCTAACGTAACTAAAATGGCAAAAACAAGCGGTTTCCAAAGCTTCATTCCACAATCACGCTGCCTTGCATGCCGGGATGGATGCCGCACACGTACGCAAACGTGCCTGGTGCCGTGAACGTGTGGCTCCACGTGTCGCCATCAAACAACTCATTGCTTTCCGTGCCATCAATGGCGATCGTGTGGGATGCGGTTTCTTGGTTCTTCCACAGCACGCTCTCGCCGGCCTTAATTGTGATGCTTGCAGGACTGAACTTGAAATTGTTGATGGTCACGATGTGGTCCGCCGTTTCGAGCACGCCGGGCGCCTTTTCAACGACGGGAGCTGCGCACCCGACCAACACCGCAAGACAAAGCATCGCAAGGAGTTTTTTCATGAGTTCACCCGCAATCAACGAGCGCGGAACGCGTTTAATAATGTTCCCACAAGGTATTTAAATCAGCGCTAGCGACGGAACGGTATGAAACTTCTTATTCAGCGTGAAAAGAAACAGTATGTCCCTGATCTTGACCGTGAAGTCACGATTGTAGAAGGCAAAGAATACTTTGTCACGGACATTTCGCGCGACTTTTCAACGATGCACGGCACAATCAAATCAAAGGACTTGAAAGCTAAAGACGGCACTGTTGTTAAATCAAATCAAGACAAAGAGTTCATCGTGTTGACTCCTGCGTTCAGCGACATCTTCCGCAGGCTCAAGAGAATGCCGCAAAGCATCATCCCAAAGGACATCGGCGCCATCATCGCGGAAACCGGTATTGACGGAGACTCTGTCTGCGTAGATGCGGGTGCTGGCTCAGGAGCGTTCGCGTGTTTCATCGCGCACATCGTCAAGAAAGTCATAAGTTACGAAATCAACGAAAAGTATCTTGAAAACATCAAGGCAAACATCGAAACCCTTGGGCTGAAAAACATCACGCTCAAACACCAAGATGTCACGCAAGGCATCACGGAAAAAAACGTTGACCTCATCACGCTTGATTTGCCTGAACCGTGGCACGCGGTGCCAACTGCTGCGAGCGCATTGAAGATCGGCGGCTACCTTGTTGGTTATTGTCCGCACGTTTCACAAGCCCAAAAATTCCTTGAAGCCGTAAAAAAAGAAGGACTGCATCCAATCAAGACAGTTGAAGTCATCGAACGACCTTGGGTCATCGATGAGCACCGCACGCGACCTGACAACATCAGCATCGGACACACCGCATTCTTGACTTTTGCGAGGAAATACATGTGAACCTCCAACAGTGGTGCACAGAAACAGAAGAACTCGCGAAGCACTTGCGTCTCGAATACTGGAACATGAGCGTCGGCCTGCCGTATAGCGAAAAAAAGATCGGCGAGCTCGAAGAAAAGAGCGGCAAGCAGACCAGCGCGTTCCTCGCGCATTTCAAAGAACCGCAAGACCTTGTTGACGACTGCATCGGCTCGGTTGCGGGCTCAAAAACATTCAAGGAAGGGCTTGCGCTTCAGGATGCGCGCAAGAAAATCATTGTGTCTAGCAAGCACAAACTTAAGGGAAATCCTGTCTCGTGGCAGACGTGGCGGCAATTCGCGGCCAGCGCTAATGACGATGAACGCAAGCACGTCTACGATGAATTCATTGCTCTTTCGAAAAATATCGCGCCCATCGTCAAGAGAAAGTTCGACGTCGCAGGCAAGACGTACGCAGACTACGACACGAATCCGCTCGATGCGTACGCGCGAAGCCACCGCATGAGCGTCAAGCATTTGCGCAAGGTAATCGGCGAGCTCAAAGAAGGCATCAAGAAAGATTTTGTCAAGCAAAACAAGCATTATTCTGAAGTCATTTTCGGGCGTGAACCGCACTACTACGATGACTTTTACGTCATCCGCAACAAGCTTTACGATGGTATCACTATGCCAAAAATAGATCCAGTCAAGAGTGTCTTTGCTACGATTAGAGGCATGGGCTTGAATCCGGACGGAGTGATTTTGGACTCAGAAGACCGGCCTGGCAAGTATGCTTCTCCCTTTATGACTTCTATTGTCGTGCCAACGGATGTGCGCGTGAGCTACAAACCCGAAAACCCGTTCAATGATTTGAACTCAATATATCACGAATACGGTCACGCGATGCATTACAAATCAATCAAAGCAGAGCTGCCGTTCTGGACACGCAACTGCATATCAGAAGGACTTGCGGAAACGTTTTCTATCTTTTTCGACAAATTGCTGATGCGGCCTGGTTTTTTGCAACACATCGGATTCAAGGACGAAACCGCGAACGAATTGAAGACGCGCACACGCTACAAAGAACTCTACGGCGCGGCGTTCTATTGCGCAAATTCGCTGTTCAAAATCGATTCGTGGGAAAAGCAAGTGCCGTTCGACGAGCTCGCGCCGCTCTATGCAAAGTACGTCAAGGAATGCATGGGACTCGAGATTCCAGGCGAATATTGGCTCCTGCACCACATCCTGCCTGACAGCCTCATGTACGTCCCGAGCTACATGCTTGCCGAAATGCAAGTCAGCGAACTCCACGCGCGCTTCGAAAAAGAACACGGACCCAACTGGTGGGCGTCAAAGAAAGTCGGCGTTGAAGTTGATGCTTTGATGAACCCTGGAAGCGACAGTCCAGCTGCGACTTTTGAGAAGATTAATCCGAAGATGATGATTAAGAACTTAGTGACGGATCGTTAACCATAATACATCTTGTGTTCTGCTTTTTGTTCGCGATCAGCGACGGAACCAGGCTTGTTCAACCGCGGACGATGCGAGTCCTCATCTCTGCGGAACGTCAACGCGATACCTTCCAAGAAAATGTTCATTCCTTTCTCCATCGGGAACGGTCCAATGGCGTCGCCGTGAATCGCAGGAGTTCCCGTGAACACGATCAACTGGTCGGACAAGTGATCCATGAACATCAAATCATGATCAATAACCAACACAGGCTTGCCGCGCTGCTCAGTCAATTCCTTGATGGTCTTTGAGATAATCATGCGTTGCTCAACGTCTAAGTATGCCGACGGTTCGTCGAGCAAATACAAGTCAGCTTCTTTCGCAAGCGTCGCGGCAATCGCGACGCGTTGCAGCTCTCCGCCGGACAATTGGTTGAGTTGTTTCGTCAACAACGGCTTCAAATCAAGCGGTCGCGCCAATTGTACTTCGTACCGCGTCATTGCGTCACCCAACACATCCATCACCAAGCTCGTCGATTGCGAATCAAGATATTGCGGCTTATACGCGACCGTGATCTTTTCGTCAACTTCGCCAGCAGATGGCTTGTCAACGTGCGCCAACAGCTTCGCGAACGTCGTCTTGCCGATGCCGTTCTCGCCGAGAATCCCGATGACCTGGTTCGCGCGGATGCTGCCTTCCTTGGCTTCGAGCTTGAACTTGCCTTGTTCCTTGCGCACGCCTTTCCACGATGTGACAATGGGCTCGTTGCTGTCTTTCGCGGGCGGGCGCACAAAGAACTTGATCGGATAATCCCTGAACTGCATGTTCTCATCCTTGAGGTTGCCCGCAAGATAGGCGTTGATGCCCGTTCGAGTCGCTTTTGGTTGGCTCACAATGCCGTATGCACCCTCTTTGCCGTACATGATGTGCACCAA
Organism: uncultured Methanosarcinales archaeon; assembly: GCA_964360075.1. GTDB lineage: Archaea > Nanobdellota > Nanobdellia > Woesearchaeales > ARS49 > DSQK01. The sequence goes on along the minus strand of CAYHVU010000021.1, from coordinate 751 downwards.
CTCAGTCATCGCGTCAAGAATGATCAAGTCATGCTCGACCACGATGATGGCAGTCTCCGGCGTTGCCAAGGACTTGATGAAATTCGCGACACGGAAACGCTGCTTGATGTCTAGGTATGAGGTCGGCTCGTCGAAAATGTACAAGTTCGCCTTCTTCAGCACGGTTGCCGCGATTGCCACTCTTTGTAGCTCTCCGCCGGATAGTTTTGAAACGTCATTGTCAAGAATTTGGCGCAAGTCAAGCAAATCCACGATCTTCGCGAACTCGTTCTTCTCGTCAATCTTTTGCAGCAAGTCCTTGACCTTGCCTTGCGTTGTTTTCGCGATCAATTCCACTTGCTGCGGCTTGTACGACACTTTCACGCTTCCGGCACTAATCTGCTCAAAAAAGCGCTGCGCTTCCGAGCCCTTAAAAAATTTCAAGACGTCCTCGAACGCCACTTCCTTGTCCGTGCCGAGATTCGGTTTCAGCATGCCGGACAGAATCTTCAATGCGGTTGATTTGCCAATACCGTTCTGGCCTAGGATGCCCACGACTTTCCCGAACACGGGCGTCGGCAGACTGTACAGTTTGAATCCGTTCAATCCGTAATGGTGAATGGGCGCCTTGCACAGCTCGTCCGGCAAGTTCGTGATGTGAAACACGTCGAACGGACATTTCACTACACAAATCTGGCATCCAATGCACAACGTCGGGTCAACCTTGACCTTTGTGAGTGGATCCTTCGTGATGCAGTCCTTGCCTTCCCTG
>CAYHVU010000020.1:0-15560 GCA_964360075.1 uncultured Methanosarcinales archaeon | reverse complement strand
CAAGAATGCGTGCCGGATGAAATATTTGAGCCAATCGTAGTTACTGTGTGGTTTGTAACAGTGCCGGATATAAGAGTTCTGTTTAGGTTTGTTGTGCATGCCAATGAAGTATTGCGGTCATCTGTTGCTGTGAAAGAGAGATTTGTGTTGGTTGTATCGTTCAGTTGCGTGTTGTTCGCTGGCGAAAAGAGGGTGATTGTTGGCGCGCTTGGTGCCGGAAGCACGGTGATAGTCATGTTAGTAGAGTTCTTGATGACATTGGCGTGCCGGTCATCTGAAGTAAGGCACCGCACCTGATAGGTTCCTGACGAGCGACCGAAAACTGTTCTTGTTTCGTTGTCAGTTGCATCGACGTCTTCTTCGGGATTATTACCTGACATGTTGAGTTCTGTGGTGGTGTTCATTAATGTGGACATGCCGAATACGAAACTAATATTTGCTCTTGCTGATGAGCCAGACCCATTTGATGTATACATGCATTTCATAGTGAAGTTTTCTCCGAGCTCGAGCGTGAGGTTGGTACTTGGCAGATGCATGATGCTCTGGTTAACGCCTTTTGCGGCGAGCACAGAGTTCGTAAGCGCAAGGAAGACGATGATTGCGATAACGATGAGTTTCATGTGGTGGTGTAACTTATTTTCTTCAATGTGAATGATGTTCCGGGCTCGATTTCGATTTCCAAACGGTGCGTTCCTGCGCTTGCCGATATCGGGATGAGACAGGTTTGCATGCACGCGCTTTCGACAAAACGGTCGTCTGCTTCAATTGTCATGCCAGTGATGGATTCTAGCCCTTTCCTTGGCCTGTTCGTGTACGCGATAAGTCTGTCTTGGTCGTTGACCAGCCAGACTGTAACGAAACCGTCACCTTGTCTTTCGCCCCAGATGAGCAAGGTCTTGATGAGCGTGGCCTCTATCGTGAGTGAGGCGTTCTCGTTGAATGTCCTGTCGATGATTTCAGTCGTGAGCTCTGCAGGCACGAATGCGTTGATTGAAGGTCGGTCAAGCACCATCCAGCTCATGCCTCCGAGCAACACGAGCCAGCCAAGCATGAGCATGATTTCTTCCCAGCGCTTCATGACTTCACCTTCTTGTCTGCTCTTGAGCAGACCGTCCAAATCGTTCGGTCGTCACGGTTCACCAATTGTGCGATGTCATGGAGCGAAAGCCCGAGCGTGTGGCGCAAATAACTCGCGATGGTTTCCAAGACTGAGAGTTTTCTTGTCGCGAAAAGCTTTGCCGGCAAGTAATATTTGCTCGGCATCAAGTGAAAGTGCGCGAGCATCTTTTTTCTTGATTTCGCGTATGTGGTCCAGATGGTTCTATCGTTTCTGTTGAGAATGGTGGCGATGTCGTGGAACGTGAGCGATTTGTTCTCTTTCAGGAACTTGACGATGGCTTCCAACGCAGAAAGATGCTCGGTCTGGAAGATGTTGATTGGCAGCATCGTTGATTCGTGCTGTTTTGCTTCGTGCAATAGTTCTGCTATCTCTTGCTGGGCGAGCTTGTGGTCGTTGTTCAAATGCTTGAGGAACGCTTCAAAAAGCTCTTCTTTTGAGGCGTTCGCGAAGTAGCGGTGCAAGAAGTCGTGATGTTCTTCGTGGAGAGATTGAAGCACCTTTTTCACGTAAATCACTTACTTTGTAAGTATTCTTTTATATAAAGGTTGGGGTTTTAGAAGAAGAGTATACTTATTATGTGAGTTAATTGTAGTTGTGCTTTCTTAGTTATTTGTGCTTAATACTTCTTATGTAAGTAATAGATAATGTATATGTAATTACTATATTTTATGTTTACTTATTATGTAGTTAAATTATACTTCTTGCCACTTGAGGTGATCTTGTCTGGTTGATGTGGTGATTTATTCATTTTATATTTGGCTATACTTATTATGTAAGAAAAGCACACTTAATTCAACTCAATGCCTTCGTCAGGCGAAAACACGATGCCGGTAGATTCGATGCTGTACGGCATCAACGTACGAGCATGGAACAGATGCGCGACGCGCTGCCGAATCTGGCCAGTGCGGATGTTATAAAGTCCGATGGCGCCATTCGTGGTGAACGTGACGCCCGAGCTTGCTGCGGGAGCCTCTTCCGCGAGCAACAGCATCGTAGCATTACTTTTGGTGAGCGTCAAGAGCTGTTCAATGGTGTCCTGCGCCTGCAACGAGTCCTTGCAGAGCACTGTGAGCGCGGTGAGACTGTCGATTACGACTCTTGTGACGTGCTTGCCAATCATTGGCAGGTCTTCCAAAATTTTAAGCGCCTTTTCCGGCGGATAACGGATAAACGTGAGCTTGTTCAGGTCCCAACCAAAAGGTTTGCAATAGTTTGCCAGATTTTCCTTGCGTTCCTCGAACGAGATGTAGAGCACGTTTTCTCCTTTCTGTACACCATCCATCAAAAACTGGAGCGCGAGGATTGTTTTGCCCGAGCCAGGACTGCCGGTGAGCAAAATAGTGCCTGAAGGCAGAGTTTCGATGCCGGGAATCGATGTCGTTATTGTGTCTTTCGTTCTCGTCGGCATGCCTGGAAGCACTTTGCCTGACGGAATCAAGAGTGTGTGTTCTTTACCTCTTTGCGCAAAGTAGGAACGTAAACCATCAAGATCGAGCGTAGTTTCTGGCACATCTTCAGTTGCTTGACTGCGCGATTCGATGATGAAATCATCGTGCGTGCGTCGTTGCAGCGCGGCTTCTGCTTTTGCGAGGAGAGACATCAGTTCACGTACTTTTCCATCACGCGTTTGTACAGCGCGAAGTCTTTGCTTTTTGCGAAAGAGTCAATCTGTTCTTTTGACAGTTTCGCGAGCAATGCATCCATGAGCTTTAGCATGCGTTTGACTTCGTGCGGGACACTTTCTATGTTTGGCGCGTTCATGGCCTGACTTAATACGTTCGTGAGCTTGGCTTCTTCCAGCTTCATCGCGTTCTCTTCCTGTTCAATCTTCTTGGTTTCGTCTTCCAATGCTTCCGCGTCGCTCTTTGTGCCAAACATGTCCTGCACAAAGCTGAATCGCTTTCCTGGCGCTGCTTCGATAGTCTCCGAGACGGGTCCTGTTTTGTTTTCCTTGATTTCAGGCTTGCCTGATTTGTCACGGATTTCCTTGATTGCTCTGCGGATTTGTTCAGTAGTTGAGCCTCGCACTAACAGAATGCGCACAATCTTGTCATCAGCCACACTCAACTCGAGAAGGTCACTTACTTCTCTCGTGAGACGTTTGTCTAACATTACACTAGTTTGACGCAGAATTGCTTATAAGGATTCGTAATGAGTGGTTGGTAGTGAGAAAAGATAGTTTCTTCGTTTCGCGTTATTTTTTCTTATTGCCGATTTTTTTCTTTTCCACAAGCTCGAGAAAATTACTTTTTGAGACCACGGATTTTCCTGTTTCTTGCTCGAGCTCTTTTCTGGCGTTATGGGCGATTTGGCCGCCGCTTTTTGCGGCCTTCTTGTTTGCGTCAAGACCTTGCGCGTCTCTGACTTTCGTGATGTCGGTCGTGGCTTTTTCTCCGAGCATCGTGAAGATGAGCTCCCAGTCGCCCATATGGTCGCGTAAGTTCTGGTTCTTCTTCGTCAATCCCTTGAAGTCCTTGTATTCTTGCACAGTCTTGCCGAATGTGGCCTTGCTTATTTCGTTCGTCAGGATGGCAAAGTCTGTTTCTTGCGCGACGCCCCTCTGCTTCCACTCATCGGTCAATTCCTGCCGGATGGCATGCCGCGCAGCCGTTTGTCAATCCAGTCTTTTGGATAGCCTTTGAGTTCGTAGTAGTGCTTTATCCTTGCTTGCCCAAGTTCCGGATTTTCTATCTCTTGAACGCGCTCATAACCCACTTGGGCGAGCCATTGCTTGAAGGGTTCTGCTTTCTTTGAAGGGATGGATTGGATGATGCGGAACATTGACTCAGTGTTGGCACAGTCAGTTTCATACGATTTGCCGTCAGAAGAGGGGAGTTTCAGTTGTAAACAAAACGTTAACAACTGACTTTCTCTGCCTTTGAGAACGCCCCAGTATTGCCTGGGTGCGGGACTTTCTGTCAGCGCTTCAACGACATCAACCACCGAGAAATACCATTCATCATCGTGCCAGATTCTTCGTATTTTCTTGTCCTGGAAGACGACAAGCGCCTTGTCTTTGTCCATGCTCGAAGCAAGAAATGCGGAGCTTATAAAGTTCACGCGAACGTGTCCAGTGGAAATTCAAAAGAATGGCGTAATGATTTGTTGGTAGTGAGAACGACGTTATTGTTCGTTCTTGTGGTAAATATCGAGGAAATACAGCGTATCATGCTCGTATGCATACGATAACTGAAGCGGAGAAACATAGACCTCGCGCGTCCCTTGGCGCTGATAGCGCATCGGTTTGCCAATGTCAGGTTCCGCAACAATTTTCTCGATTTGTTTCATGATCTTCTGTTTTAGTCCCGCGTCGCGGAGCTTGCGCAGTTCCTTCTCGAACCGTTCAGCGAAGACGACTGCTACCAAGTCTTTATCGCCTTCAGAAACTCCTTCGCGTCCATTGTCTTGCATTTCCCTTTTTCGATATCTTTCCACGCCTCTTCTGTTCGACGCGCGAATTCGAGGTCATCAATCATCTGCTCGTCAAGTTCGGATGCAGGCTTGACAATCAGGCGTCTGCCATTTTGCATGATAAACAGTTTTTCGCCCTTCTTGAAGCCCTTGCGCATCGCTATCGGAATGACTATCTGACCCTTAGAACTCATCGTTGTTATGTCTGCTTGCATAGGAACCACCTACGGTAAGAAATGTCTTACTTGTTAATAAAGATTGCGGTCGTGAACGGATATACAGTTTTTCGGATGGTCTGAGAAGGTAGGGGTTTAATGGTTTTTTCTGATTTTGGATAATGAATCGTTTAAGGCACTGTAGAATTTGCCATTCTTTTTTAAGTCTAGTTTTATGTCCTCTTTACTTTCTTTTTCGATAAGCTCTTTACTTTTTGAAGGCGAATATACTCTTGATGGTCGCACAGCGATTGATGTGTCGCTCTTACCGTCCCAGTTATTAATTTTAAAGACCTTTGATAGTCCCTTGTCCCAAGTAGAATCGACTATGACCCACTTTTTCCGCGTAAGAACTTCAAGGTATACATGAGTGCATACATCTTCGTGAGGGATACGCGCCAATGCGCTAGGAAGGTTCATAGACGACCATAAAAATTCACAAACCCGGTATCGTACTTTCAATTTTATGGATTTAAGAAGTAGATATAAAATTTTAGATTTTCCACTGCAACAGTAGTCTACATCCTTGTCATCGAGAGGAATTCTATATGGAATGTCCCTGACAAATCTGAAATAATCAATCGCGTTCATAAGCAGCGTTTATGTTTATTCGCATATAAATCTTTACAAAAGAAGTCTCAGAGGCTGTCCGGCAATTCGGGATTGACGCAAATAAAGGCGTTTTAAGGCGGTCGTGAAATTTGAGATGTGAATTATCATTCCTCAACACGAGAACAGATAACTGATTGAAGACAATGACGCAGCAACGCCATCCTATAAACGAGCTCAGGTCAAGTTTTTCAAATAATTACCGGACAACCTCCTCACCTTCTTCATCAGTTCAGATGATACGTTAATTGACGCATTGAAACAAGCATAAAAGAAATCACTTCTTCGCGGCTGGCTTGGCTTCTGCTTTCGCTGCTGCAGGAGCAGGTTTGCCGTCTGCGCCGGGCTTGGCGTCGGCAGCAGCTGCCGATTCGACCGGCAACAACTCCTCGATGATGAGGGCAGGAATCTTGGCTTCGACCAACTTTGCCTTGATTTGACCGCGAGGCTTGCCTGCGAGAGACTCGATGATGCTCTTCGCGAGAGCCGTGAGCTCGGTGCGGCGCTTCTCGATGTCGGCCGCAAGTCTTTCGCGTTCTTCCGCGAGCTTCTTGAGCTCTTCTGCACTCAACTCGGTCTTTTCAGCGAGAATCTTGTCCTTGAATGAGCCTGCGTTGATGTCCTTGATGACGTCCTTGCCTGCTTTGCCTTCGACCATGACTCCCATGCTGTTGCACGAGCCGATTACTTCCTTGACGCGGTCGAACATTGTTTTGCCTAAGAGCGAGTCTGACTTCATTTTTGCGACCTTGATGACTTGCTCGATTCTGATGTCTGCGACCTTGTCAGCCAACGGGTTGCCAGAACCCTTTTCCAAACCTGCTTCCTTCTTGACTAAAGCAGAAACAGGAGGGGTGCCCACGGTGATCGTGAACGTCTTGTCGTCCGCGACGATAATCTTGATTGGCACTTGCATGCCCTTGAAGTCTGCGGTCTTCTTGTTGATTTCAGAAATGACCATCCCGATGTTGACGCCAGCAGGACCTAAAGCCGGACCTAGCGGCGGCGCAGCTGTGGCCTTTCCGCCTTCAATCAATGCTTCAATGGTTTGCTTGGGCATGTTGTGAGTTTCCTAGGGTTTGCTTTTAAAGCTTTCTGGTTTCACGCCGTGCGCTGATGAGCGCCTCGCGCTCTTGCCGTTTCCAGCCAAACGCTGCCAGCGTTTGATCAGACGTTCCAGTGGGATTTGCAATCCCACGACCTCTCTTTGCATCTGCGTTCGAAGGGAAACGTAACCATGCTGGACTCGATGGTCCAGGCACTTCGCGCTCCAGGTGGCGCTCACCAGTTATTCGTCGTCCTCGTCTTTCTTGCCGATGCCTTCCTCTCCCGCGGTATCTCTGCGGACGACCTTGACCGTATCGAGCTTCAAAGTGATTGGGATGGGAACGGCCGCTTCAAGGAGTTCGACAACTATTTCTTCCTTTGTCTTGTCGACGCGCGTGACTTTTGCCTGTTCGCGCTTGAACGCGCCGCCGATGATTTCGACGATGTCTCCCTTGCGGATGTCGACATCGAACTTGACTTGTTCGAGCATGTGCTCGATTTCCTTGTAGTCGACTTCTTTCGGCAACAATCCGCGGGCGTACGGCACGCCGAAAATGGCTTCTTCCGCAGACTGGCGGTCTTTCGCTTCCACAAAGATGTAGCCGCGCATGCCGTGCGGCCTGATGATTGCGTAGACTTCGAGCTTTCTTTTCTTGATGTTGCTCGTCAAGAAGTCCAGCACTTGGTCTTCTCTGTTTGCGGTTGTTCTGACGGCAAACAAAAGCGTTGAGATTGTTTTCGGAGTTTCTGACATTTTAAAAGCCCTCTCTAGCTCGAAGCGAGACGGAGAAGAATAACTTTCGAGACTGAAGGGGGTTTATAAAGGTTTCGTCATCGGCAACGTTGCCTTTATCACGAGATAGGCAAGCGCAACCCAGAATGCCGAAGAGAATATGATCAGTGCCTCGAAGAAGTTCGGCGTCCTTCCGAACAACTGCATGGTTTCGCCTACGGTCGTAAACATGATAAGTGAAAGTCCGGTATGAATGCCAGCGGTGAGCGCCATCCGCTTGAAGCTCATAAGTTCCCCGAAATCGCACGTGCAATCATCACAAGCATGACGATGATGCCGACGACCATGGTAATCTCGGCGATGATAAGCCCACTGAGGCGAACCTTGCGTTCAAACGTGATGAATTCTCCCATGCTCTTGTTGTTGTTTCTCGAATTTATATGTCTTATGCAAGAAAATCCGGAAGATTTCCGGCACGGTTTAAATAGCGTCCGGAAGATTTCTGGTTGTCAGAGGAGCTCGACATCCACTTCCAACGCATCAGCCGTCGGATGCTCTTCCACAACAGCAGGAATAAGTCCGAGCTTGCGCAACGCGTCGACGTTCTCGCGCACGATGATTGCCGGCAATAAAAGACGAGGTTTTTGTTCGTCGATGACGACCTGGGATGGATCGAGCTCTAGCTCTTCGACGGCGGCTTCCTTGAGCGCGTTCAGCTTTGCGACGGCGGCCTTCTTATCCATCGTCGCGAGAATCTTGCGATAATTTGCACCTGGCGCAAAGCCCGGCAGATACGCGCAGCCACGGATGAGCGTGCCATCTTCTGTCTTTATGTCAAACGGAAGCGCCGTGCCCTCTGCGCGACGCAACAACCGTTGCTTGACTTGGACGTTGTCCTTGAGTTTTGCGGTGCAGAAATGCGCGCGTAATCCGTTTTCTTTCGCGTACGGCAGAATCTCGAGCGCCATTTCTTTGCTGCCCTTGACGCCGTAGCTCACGTTGTCTTTTGGCCTGTAGCGTTCGTTGAGTTTGTAGTGTTTGGCAGTGGTGTCAGAGAGTTCGAGCTCGTTGAGATTGATGAAAGACACTTTGTCTTTGATGAAGTCGATGAGCGTTTTTGTTTTTGCTTCGTAGTTCGGGATTGCCGGGATTTCGATGCCTACGCTCCAGTTGAACTTCTTTGCCAGCGAAATCCTGTCCCACCATCTGCTGTCGTCGAGATCCGGGTGGAACCGTATCTCATCGAGCCCAGCATCGTGGAGCTGTTTTAGCCTGGCTTCGTTTACGCGCTGCAAAGGAGTGTAGAGATGGATGTGGAACGCGTTTCCGAATTCCTTTTTCAACAGCTTGATGTATTTACACGTGCGCTCCGTGTTCGCCAATGGGTCTCCACCAGTGATTCCCGCGCCAGTGGCGTCAGTCAGCCTGGCTTCCTCGATTAGTTCTACAGGATTTTCAGGGTCTGCGATTTTCCATTCGTTCGCGTACACGACATCGTGACCGAACTTGTGCTCGCTGATTGGACAGTAGAAACATCTCTGACCGCACACGCCAGTAACGAACAGAACAAGTTTTCTCCCTTCAACGCACAATTCACAGCCTTTCGCGAGCTTGCCTGTGCAGAAAGAATGATGTTCAGTTTTGAGTACTGGGAGCATTAGAATCCGAGATAGCGCAATCCTTCTCTCGCAAAGTGAATGAGGAAGCCGATGAATCCGATCAAAAGAATGCCGATGCCAGATATCTTGACGACTGTCTTGAATTCTTGGGCATTCGGCTTCTTGGTGACAGTCAAAACGCGCTTGCATTCTTTCGTGAATTCCTTCAGTTGCGTCCACTTCTTCGCGATTTTGCCGGGCTGCTTGGCAGGATGAGGGTGCTGCGCAGGAGGGGCTTGCTCTTCAATCTGCCGCGGTGCAGGTTGTGCCGGAATTTGAGCAGGTCGCGGCTCCATCGGAATCTGTTCATCCATGGCGAATAATTACAGAAGGGGGTTTTTAAGGGTTGCTATACAGAATCTTTATAAACATCTGCTGCGCAATAGTGGTATGTTGCAGAAAATAAAAGAGGTCATTGCTTCTCCTTCGGGCTTTTTCACTTCTTTGCGAGAGAAAGAAATTACGCCTGCATTCTTTTTTCTTCTCGTGATTTCCGCTTTTTATTCAATCTTGCAGGGGGTTGTCGGATTTTTCGCAACGGCACTTTACGCCAGATTCCTGCCGCAAGAAATTCTGAAGTTGTCTCCCATATTCACTTCGTCGTGGATAAGCCTGCTCATGATTCCCGTGGCCTACATCTTTTTTGTCATTGATTCATTCATTGTCGTGGCGCTGATGCACTTGGGTTTGCGCATCTTCAAAGGTCAGGGTACTTTTACCCAAACTTTTCAAGTATTCGTCTATAGTTTTACGCCAACGTTTTTGTTTGGCTGGATTCCTATTTTAGGGATTCTCGCAAGCATCTGGACGTTCATTTTAGAAATCGTTGGGTTTGCGACCGTTCATAAAGTTTCGCGATGGCGCGCATTCTTCGGCATGATTCTCATCCCCGCAATCATCTTCATTCTCATTTTCGGCGCAATGCTCGTTCTCGGAGTGGGCATAGGACTGCTCGCCAAATTTGCGGCACGCTAAGCATAAGGTCAAACAAAGTTAGAAGTGTCTTCGATGGCGACATGTTGCGGATCGACGTATTAAATCGGGTTGAAATTGCATAGACTTTTTGATGATCTCAAATGCACTGATATAGAGGACAGAAATCTTTTCGGCCATGTTCAGTCCACAAACTCAATCCCTAACTCGTTTGAGATTTCTTTTCTCGCGACATCCGTGCCTTTGCGCAGCTTGCCAAAGATTTGCGGCGACTGCACGCCAGTCACAATCAACATCACTCTGAGAGTCTGGCCCAAATCTTCATAGATTTGCGCGCCCCAGATGATTTTGGCGTCAGGCGAAAGCCTGGACGTAACTGCTTCAACGACTTTCTTTGCTTCGTTCAAAGTCAAGTCCTTTGAACCTGCGACGTTGATCAATGCGCCACTTGCGCCCTGGATGTCGACATCAAGAAGCGGATTGTGGATTGCCTTTTCTACGGCTTCAGTCGCTCTATTTTCGGAGTCAGACTCACCAACGCCAATCAAGGCGACGCCGCCATTCTGCATCACGGCACGAATGTCTGCGAAGTCCAAGTTGACAAGACCGGCTTTTGTTACTAATTCTGCGATGCCTTTGACCGCGTTCGTCAAAATCTCGTCCGCCACCTTAAATGCGGTGTGCAACGGCAAGTCAGGGGCAAGATCGAGCAGTTTGTCATTTGGAATAACGATTAAGGTGTCAACGAGCGCTTCGAGCTTTTCCAAACCCATCAATGCGTTCTCGTATCTGCGATTACCTTCCATCGTGAATGGCATCGTGACTACGGCAACCGTGAGCGCCCCCATTTTCTTTGAAACGTCGGCAACCACCGGCGCAGAGCCGGTGCCAGTGCCACCACCTAAACCGCAAGTGATGAACACCATGTCGGCTCCTGCAATCGCGTTCTTGATGTCGTGCTCTTGTTCGTGTGCCGCAGTTTCGCCTTGCTTCGGATCCGAACCGGCACCGAGGCCTTTGGTGGTTTCTCGGCCAATCAAGAGCTTCTTGTCGGCAGAAGTGTAGAGCAGGTCTTGCGCGTCAGTGTTGATTGCGATGGTTTCCGCGCCTTGGACGCCGACTTCAGTGATGCGATTGATTGTGTTGTTGCCGCCGCCACCGCAGCCAATGACCTTGATGGTGGCTTTTTGTCGAGAAAGCAGTTCTTCGAGTTCAATGTCGACCGCGCTTGCAGACTTCTTAACTGTGGTGACTTTGGGTTCGATGTAAGTGTGTTGCGGCGGAAAGATGGGTTCCTCCTGATAACTTGGTTCAGGAGGGTAACTAGGCGGAACAAAACCTGGTTGTGCAGGAACAAATGACGGATTGCTTGGTTGGACCACAATGACACCCCATTTATTTACGAATTGGGCTAATGCAATGAATTTACGCCCCAATTCGTAAATTCCGCACACGCGATGCGTGTGCGTTACTTACTATTCTCGAATAGTGTCTTTTGAGATAATTTATAAGGATTTAGCTATCGGAGAATAATGATTACGCTTTGATGCATTGGACGTGCTTTATGGCTGTTGTTTCCGTGATTTCTTTGCTTAACAAGTCCTGCACGGGTTTCGGCAATTCGTCCTTGAACGTGATGGTTGCGTCGTCCTTCGCGATTGTGACTTGCGCATCAAGGCCTAAGAGGACTTTCACGATGGACGCGACCTGTGTTTGAGTGTCCGTGACCGTCTTATGGATTTGCACGTCGTAAATGACATCTTTGCCTGACAATGGATGGTTGAAGTCGACAACTGTTCTGCCGCCAGTTACCGCGCGAATCGTGCCCATCACGCCGTCGATCTCGACAGGCAAACCTGGCTGCGGCTGCACTCCTGCTTTGATGAAGTTCTGTGTAGGAACGAGATTGATTAATTTGGCGTTCTTCTTGCCAAATGCGTGCTCTGCTGATAATTCAATGCGGTGCTTGCCTTCGTTCTTGCCCACGAGCACCTTTTCCAAACCCTTGAGCAAGTGACCTCTGCCGAGGCAGATTACGATTTTGCCTGGCTTGCCGCGCAAATGGTGCGCTTTCGCGATGTCAGGATAAGTCGTGTCGAACACGTCGTTAGTTTCCTTCAAGAATCCAGTGTAGTCGAGCTCGATGAAGTCCTTTTCTTTGAATGGCATACGCGAACGTGCTTCGTGGATGTTTTTAAGCTTTTGCGTCTCAAGGCTTCTTTTTCATCGCCTTCAGAATCTGTGCAACTGCTTTCGCAGGCGCGCTATTGCTTGTGTCATAGTAAAAGTCGAAATGTTTCTTTGAGTCATACGTGATGTCATAATACTTCTTGTAGCGCTTGACGTCGCTGGCCTGGCGTGCCTTGATTTCCTGCAACGCCTCCTTCAAGGAGTGCAATGCTTTCTCGGTGGTGCGCTTTCCCGCGAGATGGTCTTTGTAGCTTCTTTGCGCCGCCACCTTTTGATTGACGTCCAGAAATACTTTGAACGAGTGCGGAATGAAATGCCACGCGACACGGCCGTCGATGACGAAATTGTTCTGTGTTTCCCCCAACCTCTTTGCCCACTTATCTGCTTCGGTGTCTGTTTTCTTGTCCTTTTCTCCTAATTTGTTGTATTGTTCGAGCGTCATTCTCCTTTTTTGCGCCATTTCCCTGCGCAAATCACCCACAGAATAGCGTTTGTAGCGCAATTTCTTCGCCAAAAGGTTTGCTACAGTGCTCTTTCCCGAGCCTGCGTGGCCTGAAATCGTGATAATCATGCGGCTCTTGAGTGTCTTGCGTTTAAATGAGTTTTGGGTCGCAAGGTTTAAAAAGGCGTTTTTTGGTGTTTAGGGTGTGAGTGAGCATGGGAAACCCTGACCAACCTGAACAATTCGTGGCCTACTTGTCGGCGAAGGACTTGGGCAGATATGGCATCAATCTGGCGGACGTTAAGGCAGGCATCGTTATGGGTATCGGCGTTGATCCCTTCTACTCCCGCGGCAAGAAGAAATACCAAGTTACCCAGGATTTCCTTGATTCTATTGACATGTACTGTGAGGAAGCGGCGTCAAGCCTCTTGGATTTAGATGATGTGGCAGACGTTCTGCGGAGCGCATGATGGACCTTATTTCACCTGAACTGTTTGAGTGGCACGAGGCGCAACTCCGTGAAGCGCGGCGTTTGGGGCTACTCCCCGAAAATGGCGCGACAACTGACGCCATGATTGCAGAAATCCGTGCGCGCAATGCGTCGCATCCATGTGTGGAATCCACTTATGAATACATCTTTCCTCGCGTCGAAGGGCTTCTTGCGGATGACGATTACTATTTCAAAAGGCACCCCATGTACGCGGCGTGGGGCCGTGAGCTTGTGGATATTGGTATTTCTGTCGAGGACGCAAAGCTAGGGAAAATCCCTGGCATCAAATATTGGCCGGGTCCTGGAAGAAGGCCTGAGTTTCAGATTAGCGGCGAAATCGAGCAACGCATTCACGAACTGTCAAAGTCACAAAAGCAAAGCGCGTAGTCCGCAACCTTTAAATAGCTCGCGTTAGGCACTTCTCGACGGGGGAATCACTATGTCAAACCAAGTACAGCCTATCTTCATTTTACCGCAAGACACGCAACGCACAACGGGCAAGAGCGCGCAGCGAAACAACATCGCGGCCGCGAAATTAGTGGCTGATACGGTGCGAACGACTCTAGGCCCGAAAGGAATGGACAAGATGATTGTGGATTCTCTTGGCGATATTACGGTTACCAATGATGGCGTGACAATTCTCGAAGAAATGCAAATCGAACATCCGGCAGCAAAGATGGTTGTCGAGGTCGCGAAAACGCAGGAAGCAGAAGTCGGCGACGGAACAACCACTGCAGTCGTGATTGCCGGTGAACTCTTGCGCAAAGCAGAATTCCTGTTGGACCAACAAGTGCATCCGACTGTGATTGCTCGCGGATATCGAATCGCGAACGAGAAGGCAATGGAAATCTTGAACGCACTTGCAGAGCCTGTCACTGAAAAAGATGACGCAATCCTGCGCAAAATTGCCGGAACTGCGGTCACTGGCAAAGGAGCAGAAATCGCGAAAGAAAAATTGAGCGAAATCGCAGTCAAGGCAGTCAAGCGAGTCATGGAACGCGACGCAGCAGGCCATTTTCATTTTGACAAGGATCACATCAAATTGGAAAAGAAAGTCGGCGGCGCTGTCGAAGATACTGAACTGATTGACGGCATCGTGCTCGAGAAAGAGGCAGTCCATCCGCAGATGCCTAAACTTATTGCTTCACCGAAGATTGCATTGATTGATGCTGCCATTGAGATCAAGGACACGGAAATCGACGCAAAAATCGAAATCACGCAGCCAGCGCAGATGCAGGCGTTCTTGGATCAGGAAGACCGCATGCTCAAAGCCATGGTCGACAAGATTGTTGCTTCAGGCGCGAATGTTGTCTTTTGCCAAAAGGGCATCGACGACACTGCGCAGCACTTTCTTGCAAAGCACGGCATCTACGCCGCTCGCAGAGTGAAGAAGTCAGATATGGAGTCGCTCGCTCGCGCGACGGGTGCTCATATTATCAGCAGCCTTGATGACATTTCTGCAAATGATTTGGGTCACGCAGGCCGTGTTGAGGAGCTCAAGATTGGGGATGAAGAACTCACGTATGTTACTGGTTGCAAAAACCCGAAGAGCGTTACTGTCTTGGTTCGCGGCGGAACTCAGCATGTAGTTGATGAAGTGCGCAGAGCAATGACGGACGCCATCGGCGACGTCGCGGCAGCCTTGAAGACCGGCAAAATCGTCGCAGGAGCTGGCGCTCCTGAGTTGGAAGTGTCGCGCGAATTGAGAAAGTTCGCTGATTCGTTGTCTGGCCGTGAGCAGTTGGCAGTGTTGGCGTTCGCGGAGGCGCTGGAGGTCATCCCTCGCACTCTTGCTGAAAACGCAGGCATGGATCCTATCGACATCATCACAGAATTGAAGAACGCGCACGACAAGAAGCAAAAGTGGGCGGGCGTGGATGTCACCAATGGTAAAGTCATGGACGCGTGGAAAGCAGGCGTGCTTGAACCCTTGAAAATCAAGACGCAAGCAATCTCTTCTGCATCTGAGGTCGCACAAATGATTCTTCGTATTGATGACGTGATTGCGGGCGGAAAGCAAGAGTCCAGAATGCCGAACCAAGGCATGCCTGATATGGGAGGGATGTGAGATGGATGTAACGACAAAACAGCTTGAAATGATGATTGCGCCTAAAGAGGAATACAAGCAACTTGCTCCTGTATTTCATGTCCATGATTCTGAGGAGCTTACCGAACTTGAACGTCGCATCCATCTGCTGGAAGCGCATGTGCACATGGTGCCGGCAGGGACTTCGTGGCCGATTTGTGTCACGGTAGTGAAAAAACAGAATGGCACCGAAATCCGTCCCTATGCCTGCAATGAGTTCACGGATGTTATGCCACTCAGGGAAGAAAACAATCCTGCGCGTATTGAGACGGCGCATCAAGATCATGTTTTTTTGACAATCAATGAAAACAATTACGAGATTTACTTCCGCGAAAAGTGAATCTTTTTATTCTACTTCCTTCTTTGTTCTCACAGGTGATCCTATGCCGACTGCAATCAATAACGTAACCCTTGATGCCATTGAGCGAAATCTTGTGGATATTGACGAACGACTCAAGGCCTTGTTAGCGTTGGCTGACAACGTGCATGACAAGGCAATCCAGCGCGGCATCGCAGTGCAGTTCGGCAAAATGGAGAGCTGCCTCGAAACCTTGCGCAAAGTGCTGGGCATCCCTGAAGAGTAACGTTTATAAATACTGAAAGGTTGTTCTCTAGCAGAGAGTTCA
>CAYHVU010000019.1:0-15632 GCA_964360075.1 uncultured Methanosarcinales archaeon | reverse complement strand
ACACGGGGCCGAATAGGGGCTATTCCCTGCCTTTTTGTTTTCCGGAATTTTGTTCGGGAAGTGTTCTTGCGCGTAAGACATTTGTCTTACGAAGTGCTTGTTGTTCCAAACGATTGATTGTGGTTCGGAATAACCATAGCGACGGAAGCAATTACTTGAATGCTGAACAGGTTAATATATCTTTTTCCCAAAAGCAGGAAAAGTGGAAAATTCAGTTTTAGCGTAATACCTGTTTTGCAGTATTTCTGCTTTTATGAATTTGCTCAGCGGTTGCTCCGATTTTAACTCCGTGTTTTTGTGCAATACGTTGGACATCATAAACTGTTTTGTTCATAAGTTCAGACGCTTTTCCAATAGTAATTCTGCCTTGAACAATTAATTCTAATATGTACTCTTCGGCACCAACGTGCAAAAACTGGCGTAGCGCAGTCGACAAATCAAGATGTTCTTCTTCAGCGCGCATTCTCGATAATGTTAAAATTTCTCCGGGAATTCTTAATGGGTAAGATGTGGTTGTCATTTTTTGTCTCCGAGCGCGCTTAGCGCGTCCTGATAACTTTCTTTTGTTACGAAAGGTTTGATTCTATCTAATGCTGCGACGGTTTCTTTCTTGCCGACTTTTTTGCTGAGCGTTACGATGACTTGCGTTGGAGTGATGAACGGAATATCCTGCATTTCAAGGGTCGTTAGGAATCTGCGATCATCACTTATGATGGCGTCGGCCTTTATCTGCTTGAATAATGCTAAGCTGCTGAGCTCACCTTTGCCGAGTCCGGGAATGTCCTCCGTTCGTTTAACCTTGATAACATCGATGTTTCCGTTTTTGACCTGCCTTTCGATTTCAAATGCGTCGTCAAACAGCCGCTTCTTACCTTCGGTGACTGTCTCTTCAAAAACGGCATCCGAAATGAAACACTGGTGCGGAATGTTGCCCAGGATTCCTGCATGGGTGAGTTTGATCAGCGCATCCGCATCTAACACAATACTACTCATTGTTATACGATTGTATACGTCTGAGTATTTAAACTTTTCGCATGAACTCCTGCTGGCGGCAAATGACCTGATGCAATTGAACAGTTTCTTTCATACCAGGCGCGATTTCGGGAGCGAATGTAACTTGGTATATTCCAGATGTTTTTTCCTTCACGACTTCGTAAAGCACTCGTAAGACATTCACCAAACCTTTATAAACGCCTCTGGAAAATTCAGACAGAGAAGGGGGACCGTAGTCCACGCCAGAACGCGCGCGTTCTGTCTAGACTAGCGCCCCTCGTGCATACTATACATCACACACTCGGGGCCGTAGTCCAATGTCGAGATGCGCTCGACAAGGACTAGCGTCCCCGTACGCAGCATAGTTCAAACACGGGGCCGTAGTCCAACTTGGTAGGATTGGCGATTGGGGTTCGTCCGATGGGGGTTCAAATCCCCCCGGCCTCATACATGAAACAACAAGGGGATTTGAACATGCACGCCGGACAAAGTCCGTCGGCACCCTGCCGGGAATCCCCCCGGCCTCATCATGAGCGCAACGAATGAGAGGGCGGGGCTCGGAGGATCAGCAGATCCGACGTTGCACCGGCCTCATTGTGAGCAAAGATTGTGAGTGAATAACATGCGTGAAGAAAGACATAATGACTTGACAAAAGATTTGGAGCTTCGCATAAGCGCAGGCCGTCAAAGCACAGGCGGCTGCCTTGGCTACGTGGGACAAGAATACGAACTTTCAGTGCCACACGGCTGTCTATGCGGCATTTTTCAAATCGGAACGCATAAGTTCACAGCAGTCCCAGGAGCCGTTTCGAAAGAAGTTCCGCTGGAAGATATGGATACTGGTCAGATAGCCACTATTGAGTATGGCACGCGAAAGTCCACCACACTTGTCTGTTTCTACGTGCGCCGGATCGAATAAAGTTTAAATAGTTCTCTTGCTTTCTCTTTATCATGACCTTGAACGACGTTCTTTTCAAGGAACGCAAGAGCAAAGTGATTGATGGCTTCCTCGATTATGTTCCGATTTTCGGCTATTCACGCGTATTGGTTGACGGCCGTCTCCTGCCAAACACTTTCAATTTCTGGTATCAGTCGGCGTGCATAGCTGCATACGGCAGCCTGACGACGTTTCTTCTGTAAACCGGCTCTGGTGAAAGTCACATTTCGAGAGCGCGAGACTTTCTACAGAGCCCTGTAAACCGAAACCTTTTTGAAGGATGGCTGGCGACTGCAACTGTTCCCGTCAGGGAGGAGTGAGTGAAGATGGCAGAAATAGCAGATAAGTGCAAGACCGCGAAATTTCGTATCGCGACGAAGGATAGCGCGGACATTTCTCGCAGAGTCGAGTTCGACGGCAGCATCGCACGCAAAGAAATCACGGCAACCGGCAAAGTTACGACCGCAACTGTCGAATGCTGCGGCAAAGCTCTGGCGTTCGGAAACGAAGAAAAGAAGTATGTTGAACTTCCAAAGACCGTGCAATGCATCGAGTGCAGCGCAATCTACGGCATCAACAAAGTGAACACGGCAAAGATCGAATTGCGCGGACACTACAAAGCATAATTATTTTTTATTTCTTCCTCTTTTTTCTACTTGCGCTAAACGAGTAAATACTTCTTTCCAGCGCGGATTTCCTTTTTTGTATCCGGTAATAACTTTCTTCCACGCACGGTCAGCAATCGCGTGATGCGCGCTCGTCAATGCCTGATGAAGCAAATGCAAATCGACGGCCTTGTCCTCGTCTTTCTTGGAAACAAAACTCAATCCGAAATCAATGAACACGACTTCCTTCGCAAAAAGCATATTGCTCGTGGTCAGATCGCCGTGCACAATATCATTCGTGTGCAGAATGCCTACTTTCGTTCCGATTTCAGTCGACAATGCGAGAATCTTTTTGTCCGACACATCGCGCACCTTCGTTCCGTCGACGAATTCCATCGTGAGCATCATGCGCTCGTCGTTCATCGCCACCAATCGAGGGGTGGGAAAGTCAAGCGTTTCCAATTTCTTGAAGATGTTGGCTTCGCGGCGCGTTCTTGACTTTCGCAACTGCTTATCGATAGAAGGATGACGGTAAAGCTTCGCAATCCGTTCCTTAAGCACGTGCTTGCCGTGCTTTCGCACAATGGCTTCCGCGCCTTGACCGAGAAGAGTGCTCACGACCACTAACTAAGAACCAGACTAGAAAAACCTTACTGTGCGTCCGCAATCGCTTCTTCGAGCACGTGCTCGACTGCCTTCGGAGATTCAACTGGCACAGGCGCAGCTTCAACAACGCTTTGGGCAATTCCTTCGCCCGCAATCAAAACCCAGCGCAACTCTGCTGCTGCAACAGGATAAATCTTCTTCAAAGAATCGGACAATGATTTTTGCAAATTGTGGCCTATAATCTCGCCCCAGAATTGTTCGAGCTTCATCTTGCTCAACTGTATTGTGAAAAAGTCGCGCGTCGCCTTTCGAAGTGCCGCCTGCACGCCGCCTTGCGTCTTCGAGCGCGTCACGAGCATCGGCTTGATGCGCATTTTCTTTCCGTCTTGCGTTGTCACGAGAAAACTGTCATCGAGCTTGCTCCTCGCGCGTCGCACGAACCTGCGCGCCGAGCTCGGGCTGAAATGGTAACCTATCAATTCAGTTGTCAAAACGTCCTTCTGAAAACCGTTGATTCTGAAAGAAAGATTGATGTGCTGCTTCTGGATGTCGTTCGTGAGCGTAGTCATGCTCACAGTCACAAAGCGTCCGATGGCCAACTGCGGATCAGTCAAAAGCGACTCGCCAATCCAGGCGTCATTGAAAAGCTTCGGCGCGAGAATCGGAATCCATTGCTTGCGCACGACTTGGGCTTTTGCGACAGGTTTTGCCATGTAGACGAATCTCACAGGAAGGGGTTTAAAAAGGTATCGTTCGTCATGAGAAGAAACTTTTTATAGATGCAAGCGAGCTTGATTCCATGCCACTCATTATCAAACCCTCAAATGCGTTGCTGCTTGATCTGCGCAATATGCAGCCCGCGACAAAACGATCTGAACGCAATCATTACGCCACGGAACGCGTGCCTGCAACGCCAGGCTTAATCGATGACTTGCGCGCACAAGGGTTTGAGACTGCGATGGTTCCAACAGCAGACCTTTTTGTGTGCGATCTTGAAATCTTCGGATACTTCTACGAGAAGCACGTGCAGAAAATATGGAACCCAACAATCAGAGGCCAATCGACTGAGGCCTCCATTCTGGTAAAAGGCGCCGGAAAAAAGCCATCTCCCGCAGAAGTGGAAGCATTGCTGCAGCGACAACTGCTCGCAAACGCATTTTTCGTTTTGAAATCGTCGTTTGATATCACCTTGCCGATTCCGCGCCCTTACTTCGTTTTGTACTACAACCTCAAGGAACAGCAGCTTCCGACAGACACGCCCGAACAGCGACGCGACCGTCCTATCGGGTTCAATAAGCGGAAAGTGCCGAAAGGCGAACTGAAGCTCACATGCGTTGAACTGCCTGGGAAAAACGTGCTGAACGCAGTCAAGCGTTTGCCTGATGAGGAAGAACGAGCGCTCGTGAACGCATTGCAGACGCACATTCTTGATTCAGGACATTACCTGAAACGAGTGTTCGTCATCACACATCTTCAGGTTCAGTGATGCGAGAAAGCCTTTGATAGAATGACCCGTCCAGTTTTGCCGCGAGATCGTGGAGAAAATCCGTCGCATTTTGGCTGTCGGTGTCGAGTGCTTTTCTGATGATGGGATCGTTTTGGAGGCGTGGCTCGAGATGCTGTGCCATGTTCATGTTTGATGCAATATCAACCGCACTGTATTTTTTGAGCGTCGGCTGGTACTTTTCGAGTTTGTCAAGTGCTTCGCGCATGGCTTCCTTTGCGCTCTTGTTGGTTGCGTGCCAGATTGCGGAATAGGCGTGAAATCCGAGCTGTTCGAGCGCTTTTAATTCCGGGTAGTCCTTGAAGAGCTGATGGACGATAACATCAACGTTCTCTTCGTGCTGCGCCCGTGTCCAGTCCCCCATAGAGCTGGCGGTTTGCGAATCAGGTATTTGAATTTTAGGAACCATATCGACAGTTATTCGTGAAGAAAGGTATTTAAACCTATCTATTTTAACTACTAGTAAATAGTATCAAACATCCAGTTCCTTGACTTCTTTCGCGTGCTGGAGGATGAACTCTTTTCTTGGCTCGACCTCGTCGCCCATCAGGACAGAGAACATCTGGTTTGCCGCGACCGCGTCCTCGATGTCGATGCGTTTCAGGCTCCGCGTCGAGGCGTCCATCGTGGTCTCCCACAGCTGCTGCGGGTTCATCTCGCCCAAACCCTTGTAGCGCTGGATACTGATGTTGTCGCCGCCCATCTCCTTCATGGTCTTTTCCTTTTCCGCGTCCGAGTACGCGTACTTGGCGCTCTTGCCCTTTTGCAGTTTATACAAGGGAGGCAACGCAAGATAGACGTGACCTCCTTCAATCAATGCGGGCAGGTAGCGGTAGAAGAAAGTCAATAAGAGACACGCAATGTGACTTCCGTCCACGTCCGCGTCCGTCATGATGATGACCTTGTGATAGCGCAGTTTCGTGATGTCGAATTCGTCGCCGATGCTCGTGCCGATGGCCGTGATGATGGTGCCGATCTCGTCGTTCTGCAAGACTTTGATTAAGCGCGCCTTTTCGACGTTCAAGATTTTTCCCTTCAACGGCAAGATGGCCTGGAACTCGCGGTTGCGGCCTTGCTTGGCGCTATTGTGCACAAAGACGCCCGACGCAAGCGCGAAATTATGGGTGCCGGGAACTTCAAAATCATAGACATCAATCGTTTCAACGAGCGGAGCGATTGTTTTTATCTTGTGGTTATGCTGCGCAACAGCCTCGCGGAGCCGGCCTTCGTCATTCGCGAAGAAACGCTCCAAGAACACCGCATAGGACAGCACGCTCTTGCTCTTCACGGCCTTGCGTGCGCTTTCGAACGTTGTTGCATCCACGTTCTTGTGCTCGTCATACAGCTTTCGCAAGAGACGGATGGTGTGCTCAAAATAGGTCTTGTCATACGCGATTTTCCTCTGCATCCTGAACGCGGACGTCCATTGCCGCTTTGTCGTATCGCTGCGCCATGCTTTGAGAGCAGGATGTGCCCATTGCGTTTTTGCGCGTGCGGAGAGTGTCTGTTTGCGCTCCGGATGCGCCTCAAAGAACGCCTTGACACGTAACGATTGCGCCGCACGATTTTCCGGGGACTCCCAATGTTCCTTTTGCGCCTTGTGCAAACGCGCGCCAGATTCCTTTCGGTACGTCTCGTTTGATGCGTAAAAATCAAGGAATTTCCTGACCATGAATTTCTTGTATTCCTCATTTTCCCATTGCTGTTTCGCCCTTGCGCTGAGTGCCGTCTTCATCTCAAGCATTTTCCGCCGGATACGCTCCCGGAACTCAGGAGCTTTGCGCAGCTCGGCGAGTTTCTGCAGCACCTCAGCAGTTCTGAGTGTTTTATCGGCGTGAAGCCGGTGGAGCGCAAGATGCTCCTCTTTCGTGAGCCTGCAGATGTTCGTCGGATTGTTATTGCGCTTGTCGAAATCCTTGTGGTGCCTATGCTCGCCGAGCGAAAGATAGATATCATTGCGAAGATTGTATTCATCAGCGAGTACGTGGGTGAACATCCAACGCAACGCGGCGGGGTCGTAGACCATCTCATAATCCTTGATGGTGATGCGCTTTCCGATGCGTGACTGCTGCTTGCGGAGTGGCATGAGCGAATCTGTACGGCTTAACTGCTCGGCTGGTTTGTAAGTGCCGTCGCGCAACATGAACAAGTGATCCGGCGTGCAGATGATTTCTTCATCCGTATCAAGCATGACTCTGATGACGGCTGCGTCCTTTTTTGTGACGCGCGGATGCTCAATCTTCTGAATCCCTATGCGCCCGTCATGGAGGATAGTGTAACAAAAGTGTTCTTTTCCTTGCGCGTGTTCAGCGACGATATCTTTGAATGAAAGAGTGCGGCCGTCCGCAAGCGCGACTTTTGTCTCTCCCGCAAAACAACCTCCTGCAGAGTCGCCCTCCACCAAAAATAGTTCTGAAAGCGCAGGATCGCGGGAGGCGCAGTCGGCAAGTTTGCCGGGCAGAGTCGAATATTCAAGCGCGCCCTTGCGGCGCACGAGCTCGCGGGCCTTTCTTGCGGCCTCTCTCGCTCGCGAAGCTTCCACGCACTTGTTGATGATGCTCTTGCCTGCCGCGGGATTTTCCTCGAAGAACGTCGCGAGCGCCTCAGAGACAATGGAATCGACGATGCCCTTGACCACGCTGTTGCCAAGTTTCGTCTTGGTCTGGCCCTCGAATTGCGGATTGGGAACCTTGATGGAAATGACTGCCGTGAGCCCTTCGCGGACGTCGTCGGCGGTCAAGTTGTCCTTCTCCAACAGCTTGTGCTTTGCGCCGTAATTGTTGATGGTCCTTGTGAGCGCGGTCTTGAAGCCGGACAAGTGCGTGCCGCCCTCGTGCGTGTTGATGTTGTTCGCGAACGAGAACAGCGTTTCATTGTAATCGGTCGTGTACTGCAGCGCGACCTCAATGCGGTGGTCTTCCAATTCCTTGTCGACATAGAACACTTTCGGAAAGATTTTCTGCTTGTTCTTGTTCAAGAATTCGACGAACTGGATGATGCCGCCTTCGAACTTGAAGACTTCTTGTGCAATAGGCTGCGTGCGTTCGTCGCGAATCGTGATTTCGATGCCCTTGTTCAGGAACGCGAGTTCACGCAAGCGCGTCAAGAGCGTCTCATAATCAAATTCGTGCTTCTCCATAATGGTGAAGTCAGGCTTGAACGTGATTGCAGTACCAGTGCTCTTTGCCGGACCTAGATTTTCAAGTTCGGTAACTGGCTTGCCTTGGTGGAATTCCTGCCTCCAGATGCGCCCATCGCGCTTGACGTGCACAATCAATCTTTCAGAGAGCGCGTTCGTACACGTGATACCTACGCCGTGCAGGCCGCCAGAAACCTTGTAGACATTCTTGTCGAACTTGCCACCGGCGTGCAGCATAGTCATGACAACAGTCAACGCAGGCATGTTGAACTTCGGATGGTTATCTACAGGAATGCCACGACCGTTGTCTTCAACTGTGACGTAGAAATCAGGGCGCAATATTAGCTTGATTTTGTTGCAATATCCCGCCAATGCCTCGTCAATCGCGTTGTCGATGGCCTCGTACGCAAGGTGGTGCAGTCCTCGAACGTCTGTAGTGCCCACGAACATACCAGGACGCTTTCTGACTGCTTCCATGCCTTCCAGTACTTGGATCTCCTTTGCGCCGTATTCGCTAGGTTGGTCAGGCATGGTTAGTTCTCGACGGTACACGCAGGACAGAGTCCTGCGGTGCACGAAGACGTGTCCTCTTAGTAAAACACTCACCCACTTCACTCTTTTATTAGTAGATTTCTTTATAAGTCTTTCCATCGTAAAATGTGTTTATAGACTCCAATAAGCACTTTAAATGCACTTTTGGCTCGACGAGAATATGAAGAAAAATTACGGGAGCGAGGCACAATCAGAGCAAAGCTCTGATTGTGCAAGAGGACTTCTGTCCTCTTTGCAAACACCGAAACGCTTTCGGCGAGCCTCACCCCGTTGCTACGGGAGCGAGGGGATTCCACCGATGCATCAGCCGAGCGTGGCGCCGCAGGATTTCGTCCTGCGAGCGTGTTCAAATCCCCGAACCACTTCGAGCATCCAAGCTAGACGGTGAGAAACGGGAGCGAGGGGATTTGAACCCCCGACCCTCTGGTTAAGAGCCAGATGCTCTAGCCGGGCTGAGCTACGCTCCCAGGATTCTGCAGACTCCTGCACGCACCATACTTAAACCGCTCGAGAAGTGATTTATAAACATTACTACTCTTCTTCCTTGCTTTCATCATCCGACTTGTCATCAGAGTCGTCCAAATCGTCAAGAAGGTCTTGGACGAGCTTCTTCTTTTTCACACGCATGAATACGTTCACGGAATTTATATAGTTATTGCACAATGAGCATCTTGGGAGAAGCTATTATTTGTGGTGACGTACATCACCCCACAAATTCATATGTAACTATTAGCTATCAACGCACATGACCGGCCAAAAACAAGTAGTAAGGAAATGGATGCTCAATACGGATGACAAAGTTCAGCGCAAAAAGAACCTTGTTGAATCACGTCATTTGACATCAAAGCCCGTCACGCTCTACAACGCATTGCGCATCATTACGCAGGCAGACAACTTAGAGAACGCTATGGCGCATCTCGAGCTCGATGCGCGTGAATCAACCAACCAGAAGCATGCCTGCCTGTGCGGCACGCTCCACGGCAAGGTATCCTACCGAATCAAGGTCAAGGGCGGGCCGTATCATCTTGGAAATGATTGCATCAATAATCGGTTGGTTCCGCACGGCTTCAACGCTAAAGTGCTCGGCAAACTTGATGCAAAAAGAAAAAAGCAGGTCAAAAACAACGTCGCGAGGAATTTGGAAGACTTGCTTTCCGTCAGCCGCGTCATCGAACCGTTGACGTACCAGTATGATCGCTTGGATTCTGCCGCCGAAGACATGCTCGGAAGCAGTCTGCTCTGGCTCACGACGTATGATGGCGCGCCTGAATCAGTTCGCGCGTTAGCCACTCAGCTCAGAGATCCGTTCTACGAACCCAGCGCGCAAGAAGTACGCACGATCCTGAAAGCCATCGCAAAATACAAGGCGTTTCCTGCTGACTTGTACAAGGGAGTCATGAGCGATTTTGTGGCGATGGACAGAAAAGACATCGCTGATGTCTTCCAGACAGAAATCGACGCCGAACGCGAGCTTACGGCAGCTCAAGTCAAAGCCATAACAGGCAAAATCAATTATCGTAAATTCAGAATCAAGGAAAACCAAAAAAACCTGAACTCAATCGATTTTACGGAAACATTGCAATACCTATTGCCGCACGTGTTGAACGAACGAACACTCCGACACGAGGCGCGAAAACAGGAATTGGAGGAAACTCCGGTTGGTGTTTCGCAAGAATACGCGGTGATTAACGCGGCGTTCAACCGTTGGTTCACCGGCAATCAGGTTGCAGGCGTTGACGCATTGAAAGTCAGGAAGATTGCCGAACGCATCGAGCCGGTAAAAAAACTGCAGACCGTTGTCGACCGCATGACTGTTTTGCGGCGCAAACTTGATTATTTATCATCAGAACCAGAAATGGCTGCTCCTAAGGACTTGCTGAACGAAGACTGCATGACGACAGAAACGTTCAAGCAGATGAACGGCGTATCGATTGATGAATATACTGAGGCAATCGCATCTGTATATTCCAAGCGGGAATCAATTCTTGCCGTCCAAGGCGCAATACCAACAATTCTTCGCGATGCAGCATATGGTTTAGTCCGATCTCGGCGCGCGATGACGTTGCTGAAAACAGAAACGAACGGCCGTGTTCCGTTCGAAAAGCTTGACAAAGACGACAAGCGTCGTGTTGAAAACGTGAAAAAGCTCCTGAGTTCAGGCCTTGTCAAGAGCGTCAAGTGGAATGAAGGCGAAATGTTGCCTGAACTGCAGCGCATGGCGCACGCAACTCAGTATGAACCGAACGCATTCAGAGGCATCAAAGAAAAGCTCGATAGATTTGGTTCTGTACATCTGGGTTTTGGTGTTGAGAAGTTACCCTACGAAGGAACATTACGCGAAAAGCTCGACAAAGCCCTCGCAGACTTGAAGCAATATGAAGGCAAGCGAGTTTTGCATTGGAATTCGATTGAGTTTGGTGTTTCTACGCAGCAGGTTTCTGTCAAAGTGCCTGAGAAAACAATCCAAGGCATAACTTATCTTGACGGTCACGCGATTTTAGCCGAGCGCGAGCACTTAAGTTTGCTAGTCCCTTTTGCCGAAATTGCGCATAATTTACGCATAGTCTATGAAGCTGCCATTGCTGGCAAAAGCTATAAACATCGTGCGTCTTACGGTTTGAAAACTGATCCAGTGTTGTCTCCGGTTGAAATCAAAACTGCGAAGCAGGCGCTTGATCAAACTGACAAGAAAGAGTTATTCGTCACTCAGATAACAGCATCAGCATTGAAAGACCGCGCGTTAAAACGGTTTATCTACGTCCAAAGTTGAAGATCTTCGACAAATCTGATTTTTTCTTTTCTTCTTCGCTTAATGTCTTGCGTTCGTTCTTCACTATGTCTTGCATTGAAGGGATCTGGCGCTGCAGGCCGTCGCTCACTTTCTTGGCCTCATCAAGCGTTCGTTTCGCCTGCTCTATTTCCGCCTTGATGCGCGCGAGTTCGCCCTGCTCTTTTTCGAGTTGAGTCGCGACTTTTGCGGTTTCTTGCGTCAATTCCAAAGAACTTTCCTCATCCTGCGTCTGCGCTTCCTTGAATTCGTGCAACGCGTCAACGACTTTCGAGACTTCCTGAATTTCTTGCTCTTCTGTTTTCGCTACGCTCTGCGTCTCCTTGAGCAAGCCTTCCTCTTCATACATTGATTTGATGGTCTTGCCGCCGCCATCTGCCTCTAGAATGATTTGCCTTGCTTTTTCGAACGCCTCGTCCATGCTAGAAGCAAGATGCAAGTCCTTCAAGTTCTTGGCGAGATTGTTAATGCGTTCGGCAGTTGCGGCGTCCATCTCTTTTCAATGGATTTGCGTCGGTGAAAGTATATTAAGGTTGCTGTTTGGCACATCACTGATGCTCTTTTCTAATCGTGCCAACGATCATAACATGATCTCCTAGCGTGCGCTCTTCCAAGAATTCACACTCAATCCACTCTTTCGCCTGGTCTATTCTCAGACAGTCTATTGATTCGCATTCGGTTGGAATAAAGTCAGATTCCTTGAACTTATCCACGTGTTCTCCAGGCATGCGCTTGCAAAACTCAATTGAGGCAGCATGCCCTTCGACGATGTTTACGCAGAATACTCTTGATTGACGGATGAGCTCGAGCGTGAACACGTTTTGGTTCGGAACAAAAATCGCATACAGTTTCGGCGTCTGACTTGCCATCGCGTACGAGTCTATTGGGAGAATGTCATGACGCTCAACCATCTTTCCCATCACGTTTGCTCTTCCGCGACACGTGACTAGTATCATGGTTGCATGATGAAAATAGTGTCGATTGCGTCATCCAGCATTGCGACACTCTTCATCTTTTTTATTTCTTTTTCTATATCTTTGTACTGCGGAGACTTTTTCAAGAGCGTGATGATGACAAGTTTCAAGGCAACGCGACGCATCTCTGCAATTCCCTTTTTGTAATCCTTGAAGTTATGGACTGCTGTGAGCGAGAGAACTATATCAAACCACTTGTCTGCGAACGGCAAGTCTTCCGCGATGCCGTGCACTCTTTTAATCGATACATCTTTGCCTTGCTTCAACAGTTCTTTTGCCGGGTCCAGCGCAGTCTTGTCGCCAGGAAAGAGCGCAGTCGCGTGCGTCGTTCCCGCGCCGACATCTAAAATGCGCATGTGCTCGTCAATCAAATGATGCTCTTTAAGGTAGGCAAGAATCGTTCTTGCTTTCTTTAATTGCTCTTCGCCGTGCAGCTCATTGTACCCTTTCGCGGTGGCGTCGTAGTAGGACATACATTATCTAGTCTGCGTTGGCATTTAAGCATTACCGTTCCTTGCTGACCCCAGTAGTTTTTGAGCTCGCGTCATAGTATTATAGCTAATCTCTTAAATAATGGAACATTTTAGGCATTGCCTTTTGGTTGTTGAATATCTTCCGCAAATGATACTGTGCGGCAGGAAGCGTGCGGAGCACGCGATTTGCCAATGCGGTTCGTGCTGGTTTCCAGCACTGTTCGATGGGGTTGAGTTCTGGAGTGTATGCAGGAAAGTATTCGATGTAGATTGTCCTGCTGTGTCGACGGCAGAAGTCGTCGACTTGTTTGCCTCTGTGTGCCGGACCGTTGTCGACAAAGAGCAAGATGCGCCCCCAGCGCCGCAAGGCGCGTGCCAGAAACTTGATGAAGTCTCGTTGTCGTTTTCGCTTGCTGAACAAGTATACGAAGCCCCGTTGGCTTCGTGCACCGAACACGTTGGTGCAAATATTCTTGTAATTGATAAGCACCGAAGGGTTGCTGCCGCGGCGCGCCCAGCCGCGCGCTACGACGGGAATCAGTCCGAAAGTTGCTTCATCTTGTGCAGCGACGATGAAGCCGCACTGCCGATATTTGCGCACCAGTCGACGCGCTTTTTTTTAAAACGATCCATCTCTTCAGGAGATGCGCTCTGGTGATGTTTCTTTCGTGGCCGCAGCATTGAGAAACCAAGCTGGTCAAGCATACGCCACACGTGCTGCTTCACAAAAACGGCAGCGTATTTGCGACGCAACAATTCTTTCACGTCTTTGGTCGACCACAATCCCGTTGCGTTGTTTGGTGGACCACGTTCGAGATCCTTGACGAGCCGACGCTTCTGCGCCAATGTCAATCGCGCAGGACGTCCCGTTTGTCGTCGTGCATCTTTTGCATCAATGCCACGCTCGGCAAATCTGGTAAGCCAGCCATGCACGGTACGCCGAGGTTTTGAGAGCATGTACGCGATATCGTCTATGCTTTTGCCTTGACGGCGATGCGTCGCCGCGAGCAAACGAAGCTTGCTCTTCGGATGTTGCTCAGCAGCATACATTGAATGCAATTGTCGCGTTGAGACTCTAGGCAGAAATTTTGTTCCGCTCGGAAGAGACCACATGAATATCACCTCGTTGTGATATTCTCAGAGCAGCACCACTATATAAAAGTTCCTGAATTAAAGAGATTTACTATTATAATAGACGCCCAAAATAATTAATAATTCTTCGGCGTTTATTATATTTGCCCGACATAACTATTCACATTAATTACTTGTGTCGGGCATTATAACAGTCAACACGGACACGACTCCAAAACGACCATTGGAGTAAACGAAAGGTTTTTTAACGCAAGGAAAGCAAATGCCAGTATGTCATTGAAGTTTCCCGAATCAACCGAGGAATGCATCTACTTCACGCGCCGCGCGGAGGGTAAGGCCAAGAGCATATGCTGGGTGTTCAAGGAAAAATGCCCAAAATGCAAGAAAGCTATGATGGGCAAGCCTGTTGAAAAAGGTAAAGTCAAGATTCGCGCGAAAGAATACGTCTGTCCTTCTTGCGGACACTCTGAAGAAAAGGTCGCGCATGAAGAGCACTTGACCGCGAACGTGCAATACACGTGCGGCAAGTGCGGAAACCCAGGAGAGACGCAGATTCAATTCAAGCGCAAAAGCGTTGACGGCGTCAAAGCGCTTGTCTTCAACTGCGACAAATGCAAGGAAAGACTTCTCATCACGAAAAAAATGAAGGACCCAAAGAAGAAAGGAACTGTTGAAAAAGATTCTGACGATGACGAGTAGTTGATTTGGGCAATCGCAGATTGCCCGAGTCTTGTTCGGCTCCAGATGCCGAGACATCTGAATATGAAGGATCTGAAGAAGAAAGTCGAAGAAATGAATGACGACGATTAACTACCCATTCTCGAGTTGAGCGAGCAATTCATCCCTATCTTCATCCGTGAATTGTTCGGCTTCTTTTCTGCATTCTTCTGTCAAGCGAGATTGATAATATGCCAATTTTCTTGATTTCATGCCAGCACAAAGATGACCGTATGCTTGTTTCATGAACAAACTAAGACCTGTCGCGCTCGCAAGCGCAATCGCGCCCGCTGTAGAGACGACTCCTGGGAACTGCTGAAACCAAAGCTCAATAGTTTCCTTGACTGTGTCTCCAGATAATGTTAATGCATTCGCACCATACGCAATTGCGCCAATAATGCCTGCCGGAATTGCGGCTTTTGCAAGTGACTTTATCGCGCGGACGTATTCGCGTTTTGCTTCGCGTTGAAAGTGTTGAACGTATTGATGGCTAACATCTACGGGCTGTTTCTTTAGCATTCCAAAATGTGATAAGAAATCATCTTGCTTGCGTTCTTCTGAAACTACTTTTAATGCTTGGCCAACACAGTAACTTGCGTTTTTATCAGACCAACCTTGAGGCTGCATTTCCAAGGGCGAAATGAGTCCGTCAAATTGCAAACGAATCATCCTCGCTTCCAAGTCATAACGTGAATTGCTCATGGAGCGCTGTCTTTCAGAATAATCGACCCTTGTTCTTTCTTGATATGATGCGCTTAATGCTTTGAACGCATCATGCGCTCCCTTTCCGAACGTCATCACTGTGTCGAACGGCAGTTTCTTTTGCCAAAGACCAAGATGCGTCAATGCCGCGAGTTGTATCCTACTCTTGATGAACTTTACTTTGCCCTCGAGCTCGCTTTCCGGCTCAAAGCCTTCTCGGGGTGTCAATCGCTCCAAACGCGCATACACGCGCGCAAATTCGCCGAAAGAACGTTCAGTGGAAGGTTGGATGTTTTGCTGCTTCGCAAGTTCGTCCAAACGCAACCAGTCATAGTCCTCAGCTTTCAATGCAGCGTCGTAAGCTTCTTGTCACTTGGTCATCGGAATGCCCAATGGAGTGGATGCACGCATGCTGTGCTGGATAGGGTCTTTCATACATCATTCATTGCTTTTCTCCTATATAAACATTTCGATATAGTAACCACTCTTTAGTGACTACGTGCTTGAAACGTTAGATTCTGCATGTGTCGAAAACCCGTGGTTTTCGAGC
>CAYHVU010000018.1:0-15801 GCA_964360075.1 uncultured Methanosarcinales archaeon | reverse complement strand
TTGAAGAATACGAATGGTCCCGGGCTCAACGGCTTAAAGAAGACCACGGATTCATGGGAAAGATGGATTTTCCCGAACGCCTGAATCGGCCATCGAGAACGGTCATGGCCACGATGTCGGCATCCACCAGGGAAGCAATCATTTTTGAAGCAAAAAAAAAGAACAAGACCACAGGGTATCGCCTGCCAACCATCAGGGAAATCGCCACATTCATGTCATTCCCCATCACCTACCAATTCCAGGGCACCAACGAAAGCAACAAGTACAAACTCGTCGGGAACGCGGTCTGTCCGAAGATGTCTGCAGCACTTGCGGTCGCAATTGCGAAAAAAGAGAAACTGAAAGTCCCTGATTTCGTCCCTCTTCCATATCACGAACCGCTCATCAACCTAAACGGAGGGAAACGTATCGCAAAGCAACCAAAACACAAACGAGAAGATGCGCGTTTCGCCGTGCACATCCCTCACCTGAAAATACGGAGCTTCAGGGTTGAGCTCACCAATAAGGAATCGAATTTCGGCGACGGACGATACCGTTGGTCTTCAGTCCTACATTATGGTGCGGGAGAAAGAGCGAAAGCAGTACAAATACCGAAAGATAAACTCGCAACCCTCCTTAAAAATACGCGAAACTTTCCTGATTTCAAAAAGACCGTTGAAGAAGAATTCAGACGCATACGTATCAATGCAAAAGAGTTCCAGAAATCATACATCATGAACGGCCAATCAAAAATGCTAAATCCCGAAACCGCGTTAAAAAAAATCAAGCTGCTCGTTGATAACGCATATCCTGAAGAAAGATATGGTGATGTTCTTCTTCAGAACGACAAGCTTGATGAAATCGAACGTCCCGCGATTCCCCTGAGAATCCTCGCCGGCCTCTACGCCTGCGATACGTTCGTTGACTGCCTCAAATAAGTTCTTTCTGTTCGAGCTGTTCTTTGATATATCCTGCATTGAACCAGAAAGAGTTTTTCTTCCATTTCTCACCATGAGGTGTGATTGTAACATCCTTTGCATTCGCACCGTGCGGTCTCACGTGCGCAACTCGATTCCGTGAAATCTTCGGGAACTCTGCGTAACGTTTGAGTCGGATGCATTCAATCGTCTTTTCCCATGTTCGTTTCAGTTCCTGCAAATCGGAATATGGAATGTTCCAGAAAGTAACACCTTTGAGTTGCAAATCTCCGTTTTCAGCCTCCTGAAAAACGACGAAGAAAAACTTGTTTGCCATTTGTTCAAAAGCAGTTGACTCTTCCCACACCTCATTGACGATTTCGTCATATCTGATATAAGGAAAAGAGATTGATTCAACCGGCATGCCGTTCCGTTTCAAACGTATCACCTTCATGGTGACGCCTGCCTTCTCGAATTCCTCCACTTTTGTCTTTTTGACGCCCATTATCGCCCGGGCGAGAGTGGCGTAATTTCCTTTGGCTTCCTCGTTTCTGCTAACACCTGCCAATTTCGCGATTTCTTCAGGAGTCTTCCCCACAAATGGCTTAAACCGTGCAGCAACCATTGTTTCAAAATCGCCGGCGAATCCCCTTGATGATTTGAGTATAGATTCAGTATCGGACGTCCGTTGAATGATAAGATTAACATATTTCTGTTTCAAACTGAATGCGCGCTGTTTTGCAAGGATATCGGAAAATGGTTGTTTTCGCATCGAATGCGCATCCGCTCCTTTTGTGCACGCTCCAAGATAGAAAGTATCACCCTCGGAAAGTTCATGGGCTTTTCCCGCACTTATTTTTGCGACAATCTTTTCCCAGTCCTCTTTGATGATTGACAAATCCTCCTTCGAAAATTTAAGCAAGATGACCTTTTTAATCGTGTAATCAATAATATCCTTGCCCGGGCGATGAAGATAGAATATCAACAGAATCGTTCCGTTTTTGTGAAATACTGATGCGGTCGGCCAGGTTTCCTTGATTATTTTCATGTAATCAATGATGCTAAGAACGAGCCTTTCCTTTGAGACCAGTTTTCCATTCTTAAGAATCTTCAAAGGCGTGCTTTTCAATTCTAAGCCTGCCTCGCTGAAATCGGCCTCCTTTTTCGAATTCGGTTTATAATAGAAATAAAACGCCTCCAGAATTTGTCCGAGACTCCCTTTGTTGGCAACATCAATTTTCTTGTCAGGCAAGCCAGAATCGCGAATGACTTGATTAACTGTTTTGCCTTCCAATGCCCGAGCGTATTTGTAAATGGCTTCGGGGTTTTTCGGGTCGTAAGGCAATTCCTTTCTTTCCTCAGTCATATGAAGATTATTGAAATGAGGGTATAAAAAGCTAAGTAGAATAGCAAGCGATAAATACGGGCTTGCGCTCCGCATAACATGCCCAAATTCCTCTTCTCCCCCTCCTCCCTCAATCTCCTCAAGGACTGCCCTCGTTGTTTCTGGCTGCAATTCAGGAAGGGCGTCAAGCGTCCGAGTGGCATCTTTCCTTCTCTTCCTTCGGGCATGGACCATATCCTGAAAGCGCACTTTGACCGCTTCATCGGCAAGGGACTGCCTCCTGAGCTGAAAACCTTGAAGGGAGTCAAGCTCTATGACAAGAAGGAACAGCTCGATATCTGGCGCTCGAACTTCAAGGGCATCCGCTTGGAAACCGAGTCCTACACGCTTCGAGGGGCCGTGGACAACCTGCTCGTGGCGGGCGACAAGCTCATCGTGTTGGACTACAAGACGCGAGGCTTTCCGTTGAAGGAAGACACGCACCACCATGCCGAGGACCAGATGCACCTCTACAACCTCCTCTTGCGCAAGAACGGGCATATGACCGAGGACTACTCCTATCTCCTGTTCTACCATCCGAAGGAAGTATTAGAAAATGGCGACGTCGTGTTTAACAAGGACTTAATTAAGATTCCGTTGGATTTGAAACGCGCCGAAACCATCCTCAATGACGCCATGAAAGTCTTAAAAGGAAAGCAGCCGAAGAAGCGTTGCGTCTGGTGCGAGAATATCTAGTACGCGTCGTCGTGATGCTCAATAGAGACAAGAAAGACGGTTTCGCTTTCTACCCGATACATCAGCACATAACTTCCGAAGTGTAGTCGACAAAAGCCCGCAAGCACGTTTCGGAGATGCTTGAACCGTGAAGGATCGGCAGCCAGCTCATCCATCTTTTGGCTTATCTGTTCAAAGATGACCTTATCCCGCTTTCGGAGCTTCCGGTACGCCTTCTTGAAATCATCGCTTTGTTCTATGTTGTGCATTGCGTCTGAAGTAACGGACCGCCTCTTCCTGTGTCATGGATGTGACGCCAATGCCTTTCTTCATATCAGAATAAATGCGTTCCAGCTTCTTCTGCATCGCTGGCCTGAACGGTCTCTCAAGGACGGCCTCATATTCTTCCGCCATCTTCTCAATGGCTTGAGACTTGTCCTTAAGTCCGTAACGTGCCTTGACGACGTTCAAGAGCCGATTCGTGTGTTCCGGGATGTTTATGATTGCCTGTACCATATGTTCATCCCGTATTAACACGGCATTCATATTTAAGGTTTTCGTGGCTTTGGAGTCCATACACATAAGAGAATTCTCGCGTTCATATGCGTTGCTCAAGAAATTCCGTAAACCTTCCGAAAAATCCGGAAGCACCACGGAAAACTTACACGTCTGTTTTTAAAGAACTAATCAATGCAAAGTATACTCACGACATCATTGCGCAGTACTTCCTGGCATCCGCGCGGTGACGTGGATTCAGTGCAAGTGCCGTGTCCAGGCTGTCCAACGCAGAGCCCTTCGCACTGCTCCCAATCAGTGCACGCCTTGCCTGCATCTCTCGCAGCCGTCAGGCACGCCCCTTCGTCGTTGTAGACTGATTGTCTGACCCAGTCGCCGCCTTGCGCCTCGCACGCGTCCTGCTCGGGAGAGACGGATTCAGGCCCGCAATTTTCCCACTGCTTGCCTGACGGTTGGTCGCACAAAGGCCTGCCTGAAGCGCGATGGAACAGGTCGCCCTTGAACGGATAGCCTGTCCGGTGCACGAGCAAGCAGTCACCGCATTGGCAGTCATACGCGTCCAGCGTCTCGCCGAACTCCTGCGCTCCAACCCGGACGCGGACGCCGTCCTTCACGATGAAACGCGAGGTCAACGCGCACGACTGCGTTGATTCCGCGATCACGGACACCTGGGAAAGTGAGAATGCCCGGATGTCCAAGAACTTCTGCAAGTCGTCCTCGCTGAAATAGGAGTCGGTCCCTCTGCCGTCAAGGCAACCCTGGCCAAGGAGCAGGTACGTCACGCCGATACCGCCCGCGGCGGTCACGAGCAGGATTCCGACAATCCAGGCAGTCGTTTTCGTGCGTTTCATCCCGCCATCGGCCTCAACCGCAGATGCATTGTTTGCATCCTATGCACGGCCCGTTCGTTATCGTGTTATAATACCTGCTGCCTGACGGGCAGTCGCAGCCGGGCGCGACGCTTATAGAATAGCCGTCGCACGTCGTCTGGCAGCTGCTGAAGCCGCCACCACCATCGTCCATCGTCAGCAACACGAAGATTATGACGAAGAAGATGATGACCCCCGTTATCCAAATGCCCATGTTAGACCCGGATGAAGGGGGTTGCGCAGGAGTCTGAGCAGGCGCATTATACTGCGGCTCGCCGTACTGCGGAGGAATCCTCTGCGCGCCGGGCGGAACAGGAGTCTCGTGCCGCGCGTACGCGTACTTCGGCGGATTTTCCTTGTAGTACGGCAACTTTCCCTTCGCCTTTGGTCCCACGTCCTTCGGCACGACCGCGCGCTTTTGCCGCGTGGGTTTCTCTGCCGGAGGCGAGAACAAGCTCAGCCGCACAACCTCGGGCTTCTTCTTCATTACGCCCCCATCCAGCCGCGGAACAGCCACAGCAGCACGCCAGCGAGAATGAACCACACAGCCATGAGATTCCTTGATTTTTCAGGACCCATACCCATCCTATCAAACAATATTTGCCCGGTGAAGAACAGCATGAACCCCGCCGTTATGACAATGAAAACCCAAATGACGTACCAGGACAAAAACCCTGTTGTAGCCGAAATAATCGCGCGAGAAATTGCATCCGCGACCACATAGACGATGCCGGCGATGAGCGACATCAACGCCTTCTCCTTCCACGCCATGTCATACTTCCTGAAGAACAAGAACGTGAACAGGAGCGTCACGTGCGCAATGACAAGTGTGCCGATTAAGCGTAGTAGGAATGCCATAGGTCAACTCCTTTTCCCATACGCAGATGCACTTTGATTTTTAAATCTATGGTGAGATTTCTGCAGACATAAAGTGAAAATGTTCCAGAATTAATGCACTTTACTACGGCAACCTGCCTGCGACAACAGCCGCAAGCGCAGTCAACTGCTCTTTACCGCACAGCGGGCTGAAAACGTCAACAAAATATTCCCCTTTCACAAACCAGACATGAGGAAAGGAAGCCATGCTGCCATAATACGCGGTGACACCCACATCAAGCGTCTCCGGGTCTACGCCAGTCCACGTGTTCGTATTCAATGCCATGTTCTCTAACACTTGCGCAGTTCCGACTTCAGGAATGGAGACATCAGCATTCAATGAATTGATTCCTTTGATGTAACTGCAACCTGATTCTGTCGGCAGCGCAAGAAACTCCTCTGCCGCGACATCACTGCAGGCGCCTTGCATATCTGCGTCAGTCACCAACGCCAAGCAGTCCAACGCGGTTGCGCGCGGTTGTGGCTCAACAGGCGACTCGCTAGGCGCACTCTGCGGCTCAACTGGCGCGTCGGGCACTACTGATTCTTGCGCCCGTCCTCGCGTCTCGCTCACTGAAGCGCAAGCCGTCAACAACAGAAGCAACAGCAAAAAGCATCTCATGCCCGCATGATTGTGCGCGGACTTTAAAATCATTTCGGTCAGCCCACAGGCCAAAGTTTAAAAAAAAAGCATAAAAAGAACTCACTTCTTCTTGCCGCGAAGCTTCCTGATTACGAACAGCACCAGCCAGATGCCCAAAGCCCAGGGGACCAAGATGACCAGCAAGTAAATCACAGTGCTGAGACTGCTCACAAACCCTTTCACGAGGTCGGACAGCTTGACGAACGCCAGCTCGGCATAGCCTGACTGCTTCTCGGTAATCGTGACATCAACGGTCGAATAGACTACTTGGTCTCCGACATTCTTCAAGTATTCTTCCAAATATTTAATCGTGTTTTCTTGGTTGAAAATGCGGTCGCTGAGGTCAATCTTGTCCGCAACGAGCGTCGCGTCCTCGTACATCACGTTGTATCGCTCGAGCCGAGTCTTCTCGTTTGCGAGCTGGACGCCCAAGTCCGTGTACGCCTTCGTCACGTCTGCGGCATTCTCGGTAAATGTTTCAATTTCTCCGATAGCCTTCAATTGGGAAACGACAGCATCATACTTTTTTGCGTCGACTTTTATCTGGTAGCGGCCGGCTCTGTACTCGGCAATGCCTTCACCATACGTCTGCACATTCTGATCAAGCATTGCCGCATCTGAAGACGTCACGATTGATTTCAACGTCGCTTCTGCGGCAAGAAATGTTGTCCGTTCGACTTTCGTCTCCATGCTCGCTGTCTTCGCGATCATCTGGTCAAGTGCAGAACTGCTTGAAGCTGATGATTTCGTAAAAGCAGCGTAAGGCGCAGGCGACGCGCCATAGTCTCCGGAGTATCCCATTGAAGGAGACTCATAATAATCAGCTGAGCTTGATGAGCCCGATGAAGACAAGCCGCTGAACAGCGAGAATATTCCGGAAAGGCCGCCTGCGAAAATGAACAGCAGCAGCAAAGGCAACAGTATCAGAAGCCAGTTATCCTTTAATTTGTTCACTTGTTCGCGGACAGTCATACAATCACCTTTTTGCTATGAAATGCTTATTCTCTTTTTAAATGTAACCTGTTCAGTTGCAGAGACGCTGTTTGACTCCTTTCACTCTATGCATTCCCCATTCTCGGACACGTACCGGCAAGAGTCATACAGCTTGCCGTTGACGCGCGTCTGCTTCGGCGTGCCGTCGCCGCCAGGGGCGTCACTGCAGTCAGGAGGACCATCTGCGACGGCGTTCAGGATGCACGTGCGATAGCCGCCAGAACTCAAAAAGTACATGCTTGCGATAATAACGCCGACAAGGAACAAAAACCCTCCAATGATTAATCCAACAATAAGCAGCCATTTAAAAAAAGAAGGACTTTCAGGAACTTTCTCTGGAGCTTTCTTTTGCTTAGGTTTGACGCCTTTCATTTTGAGCCTCGCTTTTTCTTTCCATTCGCTTCAGTTTTCCTCTTAAGGAAATAATACACGATGAAAACAATCACGATGAACACGAGCACACCGACAACGAGCAATCCCGCAACAATCCACACCCAAGAAGGAATGCCCGCGGC
Source organism: uncultured Methanosarcinales archaeon (assembly GCA_964360075.1). Lineage (GTDB taxonomy): Archaea > Nanobdellota > Nanobdellia > Woesearchaeales > ARS49 > DSQK01. The sequence goes on along the minus strand of CAYHVU010000018.1, from coordinate 8,434 downwards.
GTCAGGCTTATCCAGGTTGTCGCAGTGCTGCCGCACACAGACGTCAGACGCAGCCCAACATTCGGCCGAGCACGTCTCTTGCGTTGGCTCCGAAGGCGCGCAACAGGCCACGTACGCATCCCAGCAATTGTCCGCGGCGCAGTCGCCCCGCGGCGTCGCGAGCGCGACCGACGACAGGCTCGCCAAGACGGCAACAACAAGAACGAATGAAATCGCGCCTCTTTTGTGCATGCTTCCTTTAGCAGGGCCACGTATAAAAACCTTGCTAGAGAGCACGGATAACGCACACTCGCGCCATCCAAGCCGCGGCAGAGCTGCGGAGTATTTACCAGTTCGTAAATAAATTAATATACTCAGTCTCGAAAAAGCAGTGCATGAAAAGAGGCGTTGTCGTTCTTATTGCGATGCTGACGCTCATTGCAGCATGCAACACTCCTCAACAAACTGAAGCACAACAGCCTACGCCTGAGCCGTTGCAGCATGGCTGCGCCGACAAAAACCCAGCGTGCCCCGCTGATTTCGCGTGCACGAACAACACCTGCAGTCTGATAACAACTCCATCCCCCGAATCGCACCTGGTTTGCGAACCAGGAATAAAAACCCAAGATTGCTGGCAGATAGGCTGCGCAGTACGCGCCAGAACCGTATGTTCACAGCTGAACGTCATCGTGAAAGGCCCAAAGGACAAGGCAAGCGTCATCGACGAACACGCCCAAATCCTCCAGAAACAGTACGATTTCATGAAGTCGTATCTCGGGTTCGAGCCGACACAGCAGCTCATCCGGGACTACACTGACGACTATCTCAAATATTGCCCAGCAGATGCCGCGGGCTGCTCGGTCGATGAGACGAGCTATTGGAATATGGACGAGAGCCATTGGGGCGACCCCTGGAGTCCCACGGATCACGAACTGAACCACGCGTTCGTCTTCGACATCCTGCTCGACATTGATTTCGATGAGGCGCAGGCCCGCTACATGACCGCAAAGGAAAGCGCGCACTTCGAAGGATATGCGACGCTGCAGGATTATCTGAACACAAAGGGGGACTATTATTACACTCCATCGGAATCGGCGTGGACCTTCAATGAAGCGCCAGAGATTGCATGCCAGGACGCGCAAGCGTACGACAAACGCGCCTGCCGCTATTTGTTCCTACTAGAGAAACATGATGGCGAGAACCTCCTACCGTACCTGCTCAAAAACGCGTTTTTCGGAAAGATAGAGCTGTCAACCCGGGAAGCGGTGGAAGAACAGATAAACCGTTTCGTCGCAGCGCACCCGTTGCCAGACGAAAATGCGAACAAATTAAATACTAACACGAAAACAATCACGCCATGAAAAGAGGCGTGCCGGTATTCATTGCGCTTTTAATTCTCATCGTCGCATGCACGCCGCCGCAACCTGTAACGCCAGTGAAGCCAGGGAGCGCTTTGCAGATACGCACAACCGTGCTTCCGCAATGGGAAGCTCCGGGGTCCGCCACCTACAAATTGGACGTAGTGGGCGGCACGCCGCCGTATAGTTTCTCAGGCGCGCTACCGTCAGGATTCAACATCGGCCCTGACGGCACGATTGGCGGGCTCGCGCGGCTGTCCGAAGGCACGTCGCACAGCGAGTCTCCGCCTTTCACTATCACAGTCACAGACAGCGCAGGAGCAACCGCGCAAGTATCCTTGACCATCAGTATTGTCGCGAAGAACACACTCCAAATCATAAACACGCCAGTTAATTGCGTCATGAACCAAGAATGCGATGAACAGATTGCATCAGCATCCGGCGGAAACCCGCCGTACAGTTTCCAATCTGACTCGTTCATGAACGGCGCGCCACCATTCGGCACCATAGTAGACATCAACGGACACCTCACAGGCAAACCGAGCAGAGCAGGAACATCAAGTGTCGGCGTATGCGTGAAGGACAAATTAAGCTACCAGCAATGCGGACAATCAGTCGTCACCATCGAAGAAGGCCTCCAACTTCAAGGCACGTGGGAAGGAACGTACGGCGAAACCGAAACCTCGAGCTGGTGCAGCACGCGCAACGACGGACAGATTACCCTGTCCGTGACTGAGAAGGACGGCGCGTTCAGCGGCAGCATCACAGACACAGGAGTCTCAACCGCATATGAACAGACTGATTCGTGCACAGGCGGAAGCTACCAGATGTCAGGCACAGTATCAGGCACGATTGTGGAAGACGTGCTCTCGGGAACTATGAGGTTCTCCGGAGATGTTAGCTATGTGCTGCCATTCACAGCCACCATCACAACTGACAGAATGAGCGGCAGCTATTCCGGCACCGGCTCGTTCGACGGAGGCTCATCCCAAATCTCGTCTGGAAGCTTCCACCTCACCAAAAAAACGTAAACGACCATGAAAAATACACTCCTCTTGTGCGCATTAGCATTCCTTCTCGCCTGCACGCCGCAATCGCCAATGAGCGCCTGCGCGCAACGGGTGGCGGCGTTTGACGCCGTGCTCTCGGACACGTGCGGAACCGCCCCCGACACGTACGCCTGTTTCCCGCTCGACCAATGCGGAAAACCTGCCGAACTCGTCAGCGGCACGCTCACAAAAGTAACGCGAACCTACGAAGAAGTCCACCAGCGATATTCCTACCGCCTTGATTTCAAAGGCACGGCAAAAACCGGCAGCATATTCATCACAACAGCGCAAGACGCCATTCCCTACAAAATAGGAACGCTCTACACCTACGACCCGTCCAACGTCTGCGCACTCCAATTCTCTGCAGCATCCAGCGGAAACTTCTTTGATCCGGAGCTTAACGCGTTGCAAGAAATCAGCTGTTAACTGCAAGTTTTCATTCAGGCAGTTGTTTTCTGTGCGCATCAAGCAAGGTTGTCATCGCGTTGTCAATCTGCTTCCACTCACCCGGACACTGGACGCCGCGCTCTTGCGGCACAAATTCAGGCACGAGGTGCGCGAACCTGCCCGGACTGCGGCCGAAAAGCCAGCAGATGATGTTGTAGACGCGCTGTTCGCTGAGCGAGTGCTCGTCCCAGAACGCCGAGCTTCCGCCGTGCGTGTAGAAGTACTGCGCGCCAGCAAGCGCGGAATCCTCACCCGCATCCCAGCTTTCGCTCACGATGAACACCGAGAGCTGGTCAGCGACGTCCTCTTCGCGGCCAGTAATAGGAAGATCAAATACGTCTACGAACGCGTGTCCGAGTTCGTGATAGAATATGAAGTCCATCGCGCCAAGCCAAGAGCTAAGCAGGACATTTCGGTCCGCATCAGGCATCATCTGGTAGAAGCTATACCAAATGTCGTCCGCGAGCTCATAGCACATGGTGATGGTTAAGTCTTTTGAATTATAAAATGCGTTCGCCACGCCACACTCAGTGAATACCACCGTGATGTTCTGAGGCAAAATCCAGTCTTGGTTGAGCTTGTCGACGTTCTTTTCGAACCACTGCGTCTCGCGGAAATAGTCTTCCATGAAAAGGTGGCTATCATCCTGCACCCAGTCATACTGAATAGTAAAATTGCCATAATCATAATCTGGCGGCGCAGGCGCGGGAGCTGGCTCTACACTGCCAAGAAGCAATATCCCGCCGAACACGATCAAACTCAAGAACAACGATATTATGCCAAAAACGATTGCCATGATTGCGTAGACTTCACCCAAAGCATGTTCCTTCTTGACTTGATACATCGCGATGATACCGCACGCGATGACCACCACAGAAAACAGCCAACCAATGAACGGCACCCAACCAAAGAACAGCGAGAGAATGCCCATAAAGAAAGACACAAGAGCGAATACGTTGTAAGTGGGAGAATTGTTCACGGGCTGCCTCTTTTAACTTCACTGAAGAAATATACTATATAAAGGGTGCTGTTCAAGCGCTTTTGTCGAAAAACCCATCACCCCTATAAATCACATCTAAATCGTCCTGTTCCGGCAACAGTCTTAAGTCTTTCTCAAACGCCTTGATGCAAAGATACTGCGGCCGTGGCGTAGAAGGCGGATTCAGCGCGAGAGAAATCCGTTTATTGAATTTACGATTGGTAATATTCTCATCCGGATGCGGCCACACCCAGTCCGGAAGCTTGTACACCGAACGCACATACGCTATCACGCCATTCTCAATTATTACGTGCTCGTTTACACTGCCATCTAAAGAAATGCGCGTCGATTCGCCCGCAGAAGAAATGCTCAACTGCACTTCCAACGGTGCTTTGCGATGCCGCCAAATCTTGCGCGTCGTGAACACCAGCTTCGCGCCTTTAGGTAATTTAGGTGCGTACATCGGAATGTCTTCCCAGACGCGATAAAGCAGAGTCATCTCTTTTTTCTTTATAACTAGGCATATAAGTTTTCCGGAAACTTTACGCTACCGCCGTAAACTTTCCGGTTTGCGCACCGCAACACACCTAAACAACAACATCCCACATCAATAAAGAATCCCAACCGCAGCAGAGCTGCGGGGTATTCATTAAGTCGGGATTCTTTAAGCCTCGAATTGGGACCAATGTCGTAGCAAGCTACGGGGTATGAACCCAATTCGAGCAATCAACTACAACGACCTATACTGCGACACATGAACATCTATTTCATCCAATTTCTTCTCGATCAGCGTGCAGTCCTGTTGCGACTTCGGCAGTTGAGTCAACACCGCTAAATCATGAATAATCGAATCAATCTGTTTCCGCAAGTGCGCCTCATCCAATCCTTTCCTTAACTCAACAAGACGGGCAACAACGAGCACGTGTTTTCCCTTCTCCAACGAATTCCGAATGGAAGCAATGAGAGAGCTCGCGTCGTCAGCGTTCATGCACGCACCAAATCTCGCTTTGGAAACCGCGTCATCTTGTTTTCGCCGTACAAATCAAGATAACTGTCAACTATGGCAGGACGTTCACCTTCATACCGTATCTGCGTCACTACAACACCCCACTGCGTGTCAACATCATGCGTGATAAGAATGCCATCCAACCGATACGTCCACAGGCGACCCACTGCCTCGCCCGCGCGATGCTTTGGCGCATCCGTGTGCAAGGTCGCGCCGTGCAGTTTGCATTTGCTCTCCAATTGAGAAACAAAACTATCCAGCGCAGTAGGAGATTCTGCCACAATCACCTCTTTGAACTCATACGCGAACATCTGACGCGCTTCAGCACATAACGCTTAAAAAGCTTGTGAATACGAAAGAACACATGAAGAAGCCAAGTATCATCCTCGGCATTGAAAGCACGGCTCATACATTCGGTTGCGGCATCATCACTAGCAAAGGCCAGATTTTAGCCAATGCAAGAGACATGTACAAAACTGCAAGCGGCGGCATGATTCCGAATGATGTAGCGCGACACCACGAGCTCGTGAAAGAGAACGTGCTGCAACAGGCATTGACCGAAGCCAAACTCAAAATCAACGACATCAACCTCATCGCGTTCTCGCGCGGACCTGGACTCACACCTGCAATCCTCAAAATCGGAAGAGATTTCGCGCTCAAGCTCGCGAAAGAGCACAAGAAGAACCTTGTCGGCGTCAACCACAGCATGGCGCACTTGACGATTGGAGATTTGATTTGCAAAACCAAAGACCCAGTCTACCTTTACGTTTCAGGCCCGAACACGCAAGTCATCGCATACGCGGGCAAAAGAATGAGAATCTTCGGCGAAACGTTGGATAACGGATTAGGAAACATCCTTGACAAGTTCGCGAGAGACGCAGGTTTAGGATTTCCAGGCGGGCCCAAGATAGAACAATTGGCCAAAAAGTCAAACACGCTCATCGAGCTTCCTTATGTCGTAAAAGGAATGGACGTCAGTTTCGCGGGCATGCTCACGAAAGCGCAACAACTTCTTGCGAAAGGCGAAAAAGTCGAAGACCTCTGCTATTCGTTACAAGAAACAAGCTTCGCGATGCTCGCGGAAGTAACAGAGCGTGCGCTCGCGCATTGCGACAAAACAGAAGTCCTCCTCATTGGCGGCGTTGCGGCAAACCAACGTTTGTGCAAAATGCTTGATGACATGTGCAAAGCGAGAAATGCGGCATTCAAAGCCGTTCCATTAGCGTATTCCGGCGATCAAGGCGTCATGATTGCGTGGCAAGGATATCTAGAGCACGAATATGGCACAACCAGTAATGAAACTGAAATCATACCTCACGAACGTGTCGACGAAATCAACGTGACGTGGCGCTAAATTTCTAAAAGACGCAATCCGCGCACTCTCTTGAAACTCTTGTCGAACGTCACCAACGTCGCCTCCTGCGCAAGGCAAATTCCCGCAATCATCGCATCCGTCGAAGAAAGTTGCGCGTTTTTCAGTTCTTGCTGGATTTTTGCGCCACTCCGCGCAGCATCCTCATCATGAGAAAGAATATGCATCCCCCGCAACAAATCATCATAGACTTTTTTGAGACGCACAGGAACGCCGACTAAGACTTCGTGCATACTCACGCTTGTCGTTCCAGCAGGAGCATCGCCTATGAGTTTCATGACCGTCTGCACACGAGACGCATTATGCGCGACATCAATTATTACGTCTGAATCGAGCACGTACACGCGCAATCCTCCGTTCCATGCCTTTGTCGAAATCCTTGCGCCAGGCAGCCATCCGCGCTTTCGTCGCCTTGTATTCCGCATCCGTCATAAGGACAGCGCCAGCAAGATCCCTCACCAGAAGCTGTTTCTTGTAGGTTCGCCGCAGCAATTCGCTGAAGCTTTCATCAGGCAACTTTGCGCGCGACGCGAGCTCGTACGCATCATCCGCAACCGTCATCGTCTTGAAGCCCATAGTGTGTTTATGTTTAAACATATATTTAAAGGTTGCGGAAACGAAAGCATTTTATTTCCATACTCGCCACAAACACGCACAGCGTGGGAACACGTCGGACTCGCTGGCGATACAAAAAGCAAATGAAGAACTGCCAGGCAGCGCTTCGCACAATTCCAGTACTGACAACGATTATTGCATCGTCAAATGTCCACCCTCAGAACATGACTTTCACCAGAACATTTAAATAAACTCTTTCTTCAGCCAGACGCATGCAAAAGAGAGCTGCGCTGTTATTCTTGCTGTTCTTCCTCGTTGCCTGCCAGCCAAGTGGCGAGATAACCTTGGAACAGGCAGGGCTTGTTGTCTATAATGATGTCATCCTCGCCAGCCCGAACAAGGACACGCTCATCATGTATCCCTGGCCTGAAAAGCTTGTCACAGGAGACAGAGTGTTCAGCGAGTTCGGCACTGAAATTGCGTTCAAGGTAGAAGGCCCGAGCTGGTTCTTCTGGATTGACGATGAACCAGGCACACGGTTCGAACACAAAAACAGGCTTGTGCTTGTCGACGCCCGCACGTCAAAAGTACAGATTGCCGAAAGCGGATTCTGGCCGTTCATCAACCAGTACAGCATGTGGGACGGAAACCCGCAAAAGACCACGTTAGCAGTTCCTGCCATCACAGGAAATATTGTTTTTGATTCTCACTCAAGCCGCGCGGCACTCGCCCCCCTAATGGACGTGACTGGTTTGGACATCGCGGACGTTGGTCCATCAAAAATACAGGGCTGCCCGTGCACCAACCCCAAGAAGTACGCGCTCGTCATTTCTGGAGAGCACGAACCAGGCAACGGATTCACCGAAGACGCGACGAACATGGCCAACCAACTTGCGAGCTCAGGTTATGAAGTGACCACACTCCTTCCAATGACTGGAAGCACACCCCTCGGCGCAATCACCGGACAAGACATCGCAGGAGTTGGCGGGAGCAAGTCAAATCCATCGACGCCCGCCAACATCAAAGCACAGCTTCTTATCCTTGGCGCGAAAGCGCGCTCTTGCGATGAAGTCGTAATCTACATCTCGACGCACGGCACGCGGACGAACTGCGACCGGCTCAAGGCGCTTTTTGAGGGCAGCAACCCGAACGGCGTATCCGTTGACCTCATGTCCGGCGTCGCCGCGGGCACGCGGGACATCGGAGGCATCGCCGCGAGCAAGCTTGACGAAAGCCTCTGCCTCAAGGCAGACCCTCCCTTGCGAGTCAAGTATGCAACAGCCGGCATGACCGCGCGCGACATCGCGGGCGTCGCAGGCAGCAAAACAGGAGTCACGTTCACCCCGCCAGCAATCAATGAACAGGTCATCGGCAACCCCGACGGCGGCTTCATCGGCATGGACGACATCAACGCGGCATTGGAAGGAATGTATAGCGGCAACGTCAACGTAATCATCGACAGCTGTTATTCCGGCGCGGCCATTGACGCACTGGCGGGTCCGGGCAGAAACATCATGACCTCAACTGACGCATACACAACCGCCGGCGGCTCAAGCACAGGAGGGCTGTTCACCAACGCCTTGCTTGACGGACTGAAGAAAGGGCAGGGATTCAAGGACGCGTTCGATGGCGCAAAACCAGACGGGCAGCAGCCGCAGTATTCGCGCGGCGAAGCGCGCACGCCGTGTC
>CAYHVU010000017.1:0-17541 GCA_964360075.1 uncultured Methanosarcinales archaeon | reverse complement strand
AGCACGCCGTCCTTGCTCAAGTTCATGACCAATGGGTCGATGACTTCGCAGGTGTAGCCTGCTTCGAGCGCGACAGCCGCGAGCTGAATCATGCCTAGAGGAGGCAAGTGTCCGCGTTCGTCAGATATCTTCCTGCCGCCGTAGCTTTCGCTCTTCATGAACGGCGGGAAGAAGAATAGGATGTCGATGCCAGTTGTTTGTTTTGCAACTTCTGGCTTGGATTCCTGTATCTGAACAGTTTGCTGCTCCACGAATAGACATGCTCATTGTGCTTTTTAAGGTTTATGGTATCATGGATCCTGTTGAAAGTCACCTTTGGAGCGCGTGTGCCTGCCCGTAACCTTTAAATAGGATTGGAGGTTGAAGAACGCAAAAGAGGCAATCATGGCAACACTAGTCGTTTTACCCGCAATCCTGTTCGGTGCATTGATTGGGCTGTATGAGATGATTCTAGTGCACCGTGATGTGGCCGTGCCGCAGCACCGTTTCGGGCATGGTGTGCATGCTTTCATCTTCGCGATTGCCGCGGCGTTCATCTCGTTCAATGTTCCGTTTGTTTTGGGCCTGTTTCCGGCGCTTGCGAAGATCCCGGTCTTGGGAAGCTTGTTCGGCATTCGTTTGGCTGTCGCGTTGATTATGGCGATCAAGGTGCACGGCGTTTCGGCTGCTTTGAAGAGTTCTTCAATGTCGACTGCTGGTTTGGGTGAGACCTGGACGCACAGTCTGGTCATCGGATTGCTGTCTGGATTTTCGCCGTATCTGTATCCGTTCATCATGCCAGTATTGCCGAGCTGGCTGAAGTAGTTATCTGATTTCTGCAGAAACGAAGAAAATGCTCCGGACGGTTGGGGGTGTGGACTCGTCCGGCAAAGAGCGTTTTTTGGCCCTCAGTACTGAGCATTTCTGCTGTTCCCTTTCTGCTCAAGCAATGCGGATGAGCTGCAAAGGTATTTATGGCTTTGGTTTCATACTTTTCAACACAGCTCATAACAGGAGAAACACCATCACCGGCATCAGCACGCATCCCATCGCGTGGCTTTTTTGGCATTCCATAACGTTCGGCAAAAGCCCGATGCTCGTGCCTATCAAGAGCACGATGAGTCCGCGTCCGCCTGAAAAGTACGCGACCAAGAGCGTGACGAAGACAAGCATTGTTGCGTACACAACGCGTTCGTTGATTTTGTTGATGACTTTGCAAAAGATTCTTGACAAGAAGAGCGTGAGCAGGACAGCAATTCCGGCAGCGACAAGACTGCCTGCCAAAAATAGGAGGAGGTGTGCCATTCGAAAGCGTTGCATCTGCTCGAGCAAAGTCACCATCACGCCATTCCGCGCTTTGCCTAAAGTCAGCATGGTCACCAGGCTGATGAGCATGTTTGCCGTGTTGATGCCTCCAGTCAAGATGATGCTTGCCAACGGGCTTGTGGGAAACAGGTTGCTCGCCATGACGCCCGCTTGCGCCGGTCCGAGCCCGGGGAACAGCGCGATGAACGCTCCCGCGAGCGTGCCGCCGAAGCTCGCGTGAATTGTTTCTTTAGTGTCTGCTCTGTATTCGTCGGTGACTCTCTGCGCTGGAGAGTCTGATTTCGAGAGAAGATTCATCAAAATTGTGCTCGTGCCGAAAAGGCTTGAAAGCAACGGAAGCAATGGTTCGTGGACGTTGTCGAGTGTTATGATTCCGAGAAGTCCGGCCGCGACAAATGTTATCATGGCCCAGAATTTTTGATTCATGCTCGGTTCGCGCCAAATCATCAGCGCAACAATACCCAGCAGAATCCAGCCAAGCCACGGTCCCAAGAGAGTGCTCATTTTTGGAAAGATGATTATGAAAAGAGGCGTGAGCGCGATGCCGATGAGCAGGCACAACAGTGAGCCGAGCGTCGCTAGCTTGACTGCTTCGTGGCCTCTGCCTGCGTGCACCAAGTGCTGGCTTGCGAGCATGACTCTGTCGGCAGAGGGAACACTTAGGTACGTTGTGGGCAAAATGTCGAGAAATGTGTGCGTTATCGCCATGCCCAAGAGGAACAGAGGCAGTCCTGGAAGTCCTAGCGAAACGACGATGGTGGCCGCCAAGTTCGCGTGCAAGCCAGGGGTAATGCCCGTGATGACGCCCGCGAGAATGCCCGCGAAAAACATCATTCCACCTTGAGCTTGATGAGTTTGTTTTCTTTTGTTTGCGCTGTTACTTCTTTTCCTAACGGTACGTCCATAGGCGTTGGGAGTTCAATGAGCTGGGAAACTGTGAGCGTGGTGCTGTTGATGGCTGTGACTGTGCCTGTGAGCGTTTCTGGCGGGGCTTCCAACGGAACATATTGCGTTAGCGCGTAAAACGCAGGCAAGCCGATTACTATGCACGTCAAGGCGAGCTTCATCAATACTGTTTCGTTCATGCTCACATTAAGAGCATTCGAATTCAAATGCGTTGAGGTGTTTTTTCCGGAAACTTTCCGGTGGCGCCGGAAGAACCACGGAATTTCAGGAGCAAGACATATAAAGAATCCAGTCTTCTAATGAGTTATGAAACTCACTTTTTGGCGCGCATTGTTTTATGTTTCGTGGACAGTGCTCGCAATCTGGCTCGTGCTGAAGGTCATGGGAGTCATCAATACGCCTGTCTGGCTGGAATATGGCGTGCCCATTGCCAGCGTGATTCTTGGCATTCTTGGGGTTTATCGCGATATTCTCAACCAGTTGAATAGAGTCTCAATGGGATTAGCACGTCTGAGTGCAAAACTTGACCATATTGATCGAGATGTCGAGTATTTGAAACAGAAAGTATAGTTCTCCACTGGACATCCCACCTAAATCCATATAAAGGGTTGCCGAAGTCTTCTCGTTATGCCAAAGAGAGTGCAGTCGCCGTCAAGCATTAATCTCTACAAGCAGTGCAATCGCAAATACTACTATGTTTACTTGAAGGGTTTTCAGTTGTTGCCGTCCATTCATACGGTTCGAGGAAACGTCGCGCATAGCGTGCTTGAGAACTTCTATAATATAGACCTGAAAAACATTACTAAGGAGAACTGCAAGGAGAAGTTGCAGAAAATCATCCCGAAACTGCTCTTGCAGTATTGGGCCGCGGCAAAACCAGAATTCGAGAAGTTGGAGTTAGGCGAAAGCGAGATTGCGTTCTATCTTGAAGAGACGCTAGTGATGCTCTTTAATTGGTTGAATCATTTTACTGATAGAGTCATTCAGCATGCAGACCTTGATTTTGAGACGGCATTCAAGGCGCTTACTCCCATTCGCGAAAAGCAATACGTCTCGAAAGTGCATTCTGTTCGAGGTTTCATCGACGCGATCGAGCACGCCACTGACGGCGTGCGCATCATGGACTACAAGACGTCGAAAGATGCCGTGATAACGCCCGAGTATCGGTTACAGCTCGCGATTTACTCTTTACTGTATCACGAGACGCACGGTCACGCGCCAAAACAAGTGGGAATCTTTTTCTTGAAAGACAAGCCGCAGTTCATCAATGTTGATCATGACTTGATAGAGATGGCGAAAAGAGAGATTGAATTGGTGCACAAAGGGACTGCGTCTGAAGATATCACAGACTATCCGAAGACGGACGATAGGAAGTGGTGCAGGTATTGCGAGTTCGCGGAGCCTTGCTTCGGCATCAAGAACGGCAAGTTCGAGAAATCAACCAAGATGGGCGAGAAGACATCACGAAGATAATGTGAGCACGGTCAGAACTTCGTGAACAATTCCTTCGCGTTCTTGAATTTCTTCTTTTCGACTAATGCGAGGTAAAGTAAAGTGTAGAATGTCATGTTGATGGTCGTGCTCAAGATGGTCATCGCCACTATCAATAGGAAGAGCGCCAACACGAAAAAGATGATGCCGCTGATGAGATTGAGGCTGCCAACGAACACGCTCACGAGTCCGATGATGCAGAAGAGCGCGAATGACACGATGCCTGTCAGAGGCCCGATGCCGAGCTCGAACGAGATGATTTCAGGCCAGGTTTTGACTGCTCGTTGCAAGTCTTCGACTGCCTCTTTGAATGTTTTATTTGTGACAATCATTGCTGGAAGCACAAGTTTACCGAGGATGCCCGCGACGCGCTCGATGAGGTTCGCGAATGCGTGGCGGACTGCACCAGCGATGTCGAAACCTTCTCTACGTTTGCCGCGGATGATGCTCGTGAGCACCTTGATTGCGGTCATGACGAGCGCGAACCAGATGATGTCGATTAGGTTAGCGAACGCTCTTTTCAATCCTGAACTGAGAGTCGCGTCTTTGCCTTTCGCTACTTCGAAGACCATCCAACTGTGTGCTGCTCCAAGAAAGGTTGTTACCAAGAGCGCGCAGAAGAGATAGATGATGCCGACAATGCCGAACGTGATGTTTCCCAACTGTTCGTTAAGGATTGAGGGCAAGAGCGCGAGGATGAAAAAGATGACGAATGCGGCCAAAAGCGCGAGGTTCGCTATCGGAAGCAGGATTGGAACGACAAGCAAAGATTTGTCTCTGCCTATGAACGCTAATGATAGCTTCAGCAGTTCCCACGCGTTCTTGAGTCGGTCGAGGAAGGGCATGGTTTATCGAATGCGGGTGGGTTTATCTGTGTTTCGGAGGAAGCAGAATGCGACAAACGCCGGAATCAGGAACAGACTGAATGCAGCAACCGTGGTTTGCGCGCCGTACCGGTCGATGAGGAATCCACCCAACAGAATCGCGCCGATGTATGCTGCGTTGTTCACCACGCTGCTCGTGCTTAAGATGGTCGCGCGCGTCTTGCTCGGGATGAACCGGTTCATGCGAGTTATAAATATCGGGACTTGCGCGCGCTCGGCAGCGGCCCCGACCAAGAGAAGCGCGCTTGCAAGAAGGTAGCTTTGTCCTGAAAGAAAATAGATGGCGCCAACGGCAATGAATTTGATGGCTGTTGTGGTCAAATAAATGGCTTTCTCCGGCAGATATTTCTCGAGCCAGAGCCCGAGAAACTGCGAAAGCGCAATGACGGCCATGAACGTGGCCATGAATACGCCGAGCATCGCGACTGGCATGCCGAGGCCCACGAGCAAGGGTTGGCTGCCGAGTTCCTCAACGACTGAGGTAACTGCAGCAAAGAGTGCGCCAATGATGAAGAGCAGTTTGAGCTGCGTGTGGTTTGCGACGTACGCGAGCCCTTCCTTGCTTGTCGTGACGAGGTCGCGTGCGTGTTCATGCATGCGCGCTTTTTTGCGCGTGAAATGTTCGCGCGCGAACAGGATGATGCAGCTGAAGAGGATGCCGAATCCTCCTTCCAGGATGAAGAGCGTGTCGATGGTGGTGAACGTGACGAGCCATGCGCCGATGAGCTGGCCGAGAATGGCGCCTGCAAGGAATATGATTCTCCAGTTTGCCTGTGCGCGCTTGTACAACGGTTCGCAATGTTCATGTTTAAGCAGGTCGTACACCCACGCGTCGAGCGCGCCTGAGATGAATGTCTGGAAAACGGCCGTGATGATGAGCAACAGCATCAAAAGAGGATAGGTCGGCGTGAACGGCACGAGGAGCCAGCAGAACGAGACTCCGAGATAGCCGATGATGACGGAGGTTTTTCTGCCGAACACGTCCGCGACAACGCCCGTGGGAATTTCGCAAATGACTTTTGCGACCGACATCAGGCTCCACATAAACGCCATCTGCGCGAGCGTGAGACCCCTAGTTTGGTAGTAAATGACGAAGAACGGATACGTGAGCATGATGCAGCCGAACAGGAATTGGGTCACGTAGAACGGCCACAACAATTTCCATTCTTTGGGTTGGAAGAGTTTCATGATGTTCCCGGATAAAAGTTGTATTTGCTGACTTGATAGATTTGTAGTGCAGACGTATCTTTCAAGATATCGGCGAACTGCGTTTTCAAATTCATCATGATATCTCGGTAGTGCTGCGCGTTCTCGACTTCCAGATCTATCTCGAACTCCCATGGACCTAGCGACTGAACAACGTACACGATATTTGGGTTGATTCGACAGTATTCAACAAGTGCGGCCAGTCGCGACGAACTTACGTTCTGCAGCCCGACGAGCACCTTGTAGTGGATGTACGGGTAAACCGCTTCGTTCGGCACGATGTTGTAGTGCCGGATGATGCCTGCTTTTTCCATCTTCTTGATGCGTTTGCTGACGGCGTCCGCGCTTAATTTCACGGTTTTAGCGATGTCAACGGCGTTTGTTCGCGCGTCTTTGCCGAGTGCTACAAGAATGTGCTGATCGATCGCATCAAGCTTTGACGGTTCAGGCACGGAGCCGAAAAAGCTTTCGCGGATTGCGGATGGCTGTTTTTTGTTCATGAGATGGTCGCGGATGAAGTACTCGCCCTTGAGGATGGTCGCGATGGCGCGTTCGCGGATGTTGGCACCAAACTTCTTGGTGATACCGGTCAGCGTCTGGTCAAAGTGGGCCATGTCTCTGGCGCGCGTGCCGAATGCCAAGTCATATTTGCCGTCGCAACTTGCAACCCATACGACGTCAGGGTGCGATTGCAGGGAAGCAACGATTTCGTCGTGCTTGTGCGTGTCGCAATTCTGCAGAACAAGGAACGTTTTGTGGACTGTGTAGCCGAGCTTGCTGACGTCGATGACAGCGTAGAAGTTCGAGATGACCTTGTTCGTGAGCAACCGTTTGATGCGGAACCCGACGACCTGTTCGGAAAGCCCGACCTTCTTGGCTATTCTGCTGTTCGGCTGTCTACAATTGACGTCCAGTTCGTAGAGTATCTTTCGGTCTTTAAGGTCGAGTTTGACCATTATTTCATACTATAACGCTTTTTCTATATAAAAGAAGCGGTTTTCTAAAGATTTTTAATCAGAGATTTTATAATATCGCTTACTACTACTTACAAGATACAAAACGGTAGCCTTAACCGAACAAAAAGGTGGAGATAACATGCACGATCCGAACGAAACGCGAATAGGAACGGAAAGAGAGGAAAGAATAAGTTGGGTGCTGAGCGAAATGAGCACCGTCGGGTATAGCCCTTCTGATGGCGAAACGCCCGGCAGAGTTGTTTTTCCGTATTCACCCGAGAAATGTATTGGAACATTTGCGGATGAGGATGAACAATATCAAAAGAAAATCCGTGACTCGCCGGATGAGCTGTCTGATTTATTGAAAGCACGACCCGTTTTTGACGGCAAATTTGTATTGCTCTCAATGAGAGTAGGCAAGCCCACCGCCCCCAAAAAATCTATTGTCCAATTGAGTCTTGATGGTGAGTCGCATTTGACGATTGCGCGTTACGCAGCGCAAGAATTCATGCAGTACGTTCAGCAGGGCATCGGCAATGTTGCGTTCACGCCGGCAGATGTGCTGTTCCTGCAGAGCCATCATGATACGGGACACACGCGTCTCGTGAACAAACAGCTTGGAACGGGCTTCGGGTCCGACAACGATAGCGTAGAACTTTCTGCAATTGACGGAGGCAGAATCAAGCTTTTGCATAATCGTGAACTTGTCGTGTATGGCGCAAGTCAAACGTTTTCGACACCTGGTGTCGTGACGCCTGATGCAGTAATGCTAAAATATGGTGCAGAGAGCGGCCGCGAAACAATTAAAAAACAAAAGGCTGAGCATATCTCACGTCTCGAACTTACGGCAGGCATATTGCGAGACGTCTATGCAGATAGCGACATTATGGACAAACCCTTCACGGTGAGAGTGGAAACGTAAACATGTTTTTTGTTTTTTTTCGCTATCATTAAAAACAGCTGAATGAACAGAATATCAAACAGGTTGCAAATGAGCTACTACCTTATCATCCGCGGACCTTTAGGCGTCGGCAAATCAACTGTCGCGAAAGAGGTCGCGAAAAGGCTGCGTGGCGAATACGTATCAATTGACGCGGTGCTCGCGAAGAGCAAGCTTGATTATTTCCCTCCGGGCGCCGAGTGCATCCCTGCTGAGCATTTCCTGAAGGCGACGAAGACAGTGCTTCCAAAGATCAAGCAGTCTTTGCGGGACAAGATAGTCGTGATTGACGGCAATTTCTATCATAAGGAGCAATTGAGGCAGTTGGAGCAGTTGCGCGTGCCGCACTACACTTTCACATTGAAGGCTTCATTGAAGAAATGCGTCGAGCGCGACAGCAATAGGAAACGCGTGTATGGCTCAGGAGCCGCGTGCGCCGTCCATAACCTCGTTTCCAGGTTTGATGCCGGAACGGTCATTCCTACCGGCAACCTGACCATAGAAGGGACCGTTAAACGGATACTTTCAAGGCTTCCTGAATGACTTATTTATGCCCACTTGCAAGTAGTTACGAACAGAAAGCTTTATAAATGGATTTCGCCTCTTCTCGTCTGATTCACAATGTTTTTCATCATGACTGATATATTGAGGCCTGAATGATTCAGCTCAAGAACGAGAATGGGATAGAGAAAATCGTCATTGAGAACATAGTGTTCTTGCCGCGCCCGGGCAGGATTGATGATGACGGGGTGCTGAGCCAGGTCGCCATTGAGGAGACCGTTTCAAATCTTATGAAAGAAGGCGCGCTGGACGACTGCCCGCCTTTCATTTACGGAATCACGAGCACGAAAAAACCCGCGAAGATCCGGCTTAAGTATGAAGCCGGAGTTCCGAAGAGCGTTGACGTCGACTGCTGGGTCCGTGCGCCGACAATGGACGCCGCGCTGCAGTCGTTGGGATTCGATCATGGGCGGGGCATTTTGGTGGTCGCTCCTTCTGTTGATATTTCTGAAGAATTGCGGCAGAAACCAGTGTCGTATATGCATGTGAACCCGTTCAGGAAGCTTTCCGCGTTCGAGGGGAAGGTTTATGACGGATCGCTGAACCTCCCGGAACTTGAGCCGTTCGTCTGCAAACGTTTCGGCAGCGTCCTGGGCGGCGCGTACTCAATCGATTATTATTTCAATGATTCTTTGTTCCACAAGAGCAAATCTGCCAATGACGCTCCCGCGCCAAGGGCGGGATTCCACAAGGACGACTGCAATTTCGAGTGCGTGAGCGTCGTGCATACGGGGTTCACGCCAGGCAGAGACCTGGTGAATTACACCGCGGTTGAGCTGTTCCGGCAGAATTTCGACGTCGAGCTGAAATACGTGAAATTTGTAAGGGGCCTGCGGCAGATTCTGGACAGATGATTACGCGAGGCGTATTCCGAAAATCTCTTCGATAAAATGGACGTCCAGGCGGAGCTTTGCCGAGAGCCTTGCGACGTGGCTTGCCATCGAGGGATGCGCCGGATTGATTTTCGCCAATTTGGCGATTTCAACGAAATCGTGATTGTCCACTTTCATGACCTGCACGCCCCCTTGCGATTCCATGTACTTGTGGGACAAGCTATATTGGGGCTCATCGAAGAGGTAGTAAACGCGTTTGACCCTTAAGAACGCGAGCATGACGGCGCAACCGTCCCAAACACGCGCCTTTAGCACGCCATTTTCGACGAAATATTGCCGGTATTCTCTCAGAACGTAATGTGTTCCGAATCTCGGGTGTGTGAACTGGTAATGCACGATGGCCTGCGAAGGGTCATTTTCGAATCGATGCTCGTAGAGAAGCACCCCGAATTCGGGGCAATGGAATGTCGTGTCGCCTTGCTTTACCCAGGTGATCTGGCCCGGGCCTTTCGGTCGCGACTGGTTTGATCCGGTCATGGTGCCGACGGTCGTTGACTGGAACTGCACTTTTGCGTTGGCTGGCGCGCCGTTGAACTCGAGGGTATACGTATCAAGACAGGGTATTGCGCTCACGAAGAGCGTCGCGTTCTCGATAGGCTCATTTCTGCCAAGAAGATTGAGAATGGCGTTTTCTTCGGCGTGTTTGAGAGGCAATGAGCCGAGGGCGTCATTTGACGCTATTGCGAACTGCTCATCTGCGCTGTACATGATGGCGGCTACGCGGGGTTCTCCGGCATCAACGCTGAATGAGTGCGCTGCGAGCGTTATCCCCAAGAAATTAAGGAGCAATTGCGATGAGGTCGGCACCAAAGCGGGCTCTCGAATGAGCTGCCTGATGTGGTTCATTATATTGGCGATATTGGTGAATGCGGTTTCCTGCGTCTTTGGAATGCGCGAGTTTTGCAGCATGAACAGCATTTTTTCCAAATCTTCCGCCGCGGTTATGATGGGAAGGCTACGGTGATTACGTGCTCGCTTTTTAAGCGCTGTTGAGAGGCTGATGAGATTTTTGGTGATTTCCTGCATTGTTGGCTGATTATTTGCGAGGATGGCAAGGTCCAGCCGTGACAAAAGTGTTTGCATTGCTTCTATCGTTTCGTTTATTGCAAGAATCATGTGCGGAAACAGGCATATTGTTCTATATAAACATAATCCCACTTCACAACATTTATAAGTCGTCCCGATAGTAATTCTCTCGGGGTTTATGGTCAAGACTAAAGCAAAGACAGCGCTCTCGTATACATCGACGGCTGACTTGAAGGTGCCGGAACAGATTCTTGGCCAAGTTATCGGTCAGGAGGACGCGGTTGAGATAATTAAGAAGGCCGCGCAGCAACGAAGGCATGTTCTTTTGATTGGTGAACCCGGCACCGGAAAATGTGTTGGGAAAGATTCACTCATCCAGTTGTCAGACGGGAGCATCGCATCTGCAGATGATCTTTTTGCTCGCATGAACATGGGTGAAAAAGTGCTTGCGCTCGCGGTCAATCCTGATCTGTCTTTGTCGCATTCGCGGCTGTTGCGCGCGGAAAAAACAGAATCAGAAGCGTTCGAGTTCGCGACACAGACGGGAAAGCGCATCATGGTCAGCGGAGAGCATCCTTTTCTCACTCTCACTGCAAAAGGTGTTTCGTGGACGTTTGCAAAAGAGTTGAGACCGGGTATGTTTGTCGCTTCTTGCAGACGCACAGAAGCGCCAGAAATTATGCAATGCTTGCCGAAGTTTCAGACAAAGTATACACCGACAGTAGCCCACTCGAACGTAAAGCGCATTCAGTTTCCAGAATTTTTTGACGAGCGTTTTGCCGAGTTTTGTGGTTATCTTTGGTCTGAGGGCTACGTTGCGCGTGGACGTTCTCTCGCTTTTACGAATGAGGAAAAGGACCTTATCGACAGGTTTGTAGTTCTTGCTAAGGAATTATTCGGTCTCAACACCCACGTACGGTATTTTCGTGAGAAGAACGCATTCGTTGCGACCGTTCAGTCCTCCACGTTAGGGCACGCGTTGCGATTGTTGGACTGGGGCAAAAGTCTTCCTGATATTCTGATGAGAAGTCCTCGCCAGGTCATCATCCCGTTTCTACGTGCCTATTTCGATGGCGACGGTTCGGTCACGCAGTACGGATTCGAAGTAACGACAAAAAACCCGAGAATCGCCGCGCAACTGCAGGCGCTCCTGTTGCGTTTTGACATCCCATCGGTTCATCGCAGGCGTATGATGCGCGCGACGAATAGTTCGATGTTGCCGAAGGAATACCGAACGCTCGTCGTTTCTGATGCTGCCAATCTCTGCAAATTACGTGAAATTGGGTTCAGCATGCGTCGTAAACAAGTGCGTCTTGAGGCATTCGCGAACAAGGAAGCGCAATCGAACATCGACAAGATACCTCACATCGGCGAACGATTGTTCGAGCTCAAGGAATTGCTTCGCATGACCGCGGAAGACGCAGGTGTCGAGATTCACCAGTTCACGCGCTATCTCCGGGGCACGCGTGTTCCGACGCGGACGACTGTTGAAAAAATTGTCGCCACCTTCGCACAACGTTTTGTCGCCTTAAAGGAAATCGTTCCGAAGATTCATGTCGATGGTTCAATTGATATTTTGCGACTCTGGGCTGAGACGGGTATTTCTCGCGCGTCCATGTCGCGCACTGTGGGTGTTTCAACGTATGAGCTTGATTCGCTTATCGAATCCCGCGACGCCCGCATTGTTGAAGCTACTCGCAAGGCGCTCACCGCTTGTATTTCATCTGATATTGAGGAAAAGTTGATTGCACTTGTCCAGCTTGCGAATAGCGATGTGTTGTGGGAGCGCATAAGGTCCATTACTCCGTTAGGGAAGCAGATACTGTATGATTTTGAAGCAGAAGGAACGCATAACTTCATCGCGGACAACCTTGTCGTTCATAACTCTATGCTCGGTTTGGCGCTCGCAGAGCTCTTGCCGAAAGAAAAGCTCGCAGACATCGTCGCGTTTCCGAACCCGAATGACGAAAACCAGCCGTTGATTCGCGCTATGGCTGCGGGCCAGGGACGCTCACTGGTCCAGCAAGGCAGAATGCAATCGCAGAACCTCTTCAAGGGTCAGAACTGGATTCTGTTCGTACTTCTCATCTTAACGATGATTTTGCCATGGTGGGCGCGTTCTTACTATCAATCAGACATCATGTTCGCCGCGTTCTTCTTGGGCGGCATGGTGTTTCTCGCGGGATTCGCGTTCTTCATGAACATGGCCAAACGCCAAGGGTTCGCAAACATAAAAATCGAAGTGCCTAAAGTCATAGTGGATAATTTTGGCAAGAAGAATGCGCCTTTCTGGGACGCGACTGGCTCGCACGCTGGCGCGTTGCTCGGGGACGTGCTTCATGACCCCTTTCAGTCGATTTTTGGCGGCAACAAGATTGCGGTTGTCGACGGCAAAGTACGCCATTTAGAATTCGCACAAGCACTGGACAAGTATTGGCGCAAGGCACATATACACAAAGAGCAGTCCAAAGAGGAAAAGAACTATGAAGCAGTATTCCTTCCGAAAAATGAGCTTCATGTGCTCGGCGAAAAGAACGGTGCAGCCCATGTTGTCGAAGTTCTTTCTGCAAACAGGTATGACTACAAGGGAGACTTGATGAGGCTGACGACCTCTAGCGGAAAAGAGCTGGTCGTAACTCCTGATCATAAAGTTGCCATCTCGAAAAATGGAAAGACTGATTATGTTGAAGCGAAAAGTGTCAATGAGGGTGATTGTATCATTGCACATGACGAGAACATCATCATCGATGAACAGGACATTATCGGCACATACGATGAAAGACAGCAGGAGCAATGTGGGCTATATTTCCGGTATCAAGCCATCAAGCAGCAGCATCCTGGTTGGGGGTATAAGAGAATCGCTAAGTCGATGGGACAACCGATCGGCAAAACGCGGTGGTGGCATGAAGGGAGACTCCCGGTTCCCGTGCAGACGGCTGTTTGGCTCCGAGAACGCGATCTATTGCCTCTGAAGCTCGATAACCCGAAACTTCCCCTTATCTCGAAAGTGCTCGGTGCGACATTTGGCGACGGAGGAATCTTTGACAATCTCAATGGAATTTTCTTATCAAGCTCTGAGAAGAAAGCAGTGGAAGAATTCGGAGAAGATCTCGAGAATATTTTCGGATTCAAACGAGCCGAGAACTCAAGAATTATTGAAGGAGGAGAGTATGGCCACTCTTGGTGTTTCCAGAATACCAACAGGAACTGCATACGCTTCTTTGTTGCGCTCGGGGCTCCCCGAGGAAACAAGACTCAACTGGAATTGCGCGTGCCGTCGTGGGTAGAGTCGAATACTCGGTTTGAAGACGAGTTTGTCGGTTCGTTCGCGGGTGGTGAACTCGGGACGCCGATAATGCAGAAGGGCGCGAATAATTTGACGACCCTTGAGATCGGGATTACAGGCATTCCGCGGCTGCAGGAAAACCGAAGGGAATTTTTGCGATGGATCAAGAACCATCTCGCGCGAAAGGATGTGTTCTGCACAGCGCTCTATGAACGGGAACTGAATGCGGAATCGCGCATCTTCCGATTGCAGATAAGCAAGAAGTTTGATAATGTCCTGCATTTTATGATGAACGTAAAAATAAATTATTGTGGATACAAGCAGCAACGTCTCCTGAATGCGCTGGGGGCGTGGGCGCAGAACAAGAAAGCGAAATATCGCGAACTGCTCGGAAGGGGATATGGCGCAGAACGCGCCATGAAAGTATTGAATCTGTCACCGAATTCGCTATATCTGCTTTTGAATCATTTCGGGCCTGCGGAAGCGTCAATATGAGACTCACAACAGAGCGAGTAGTGGATGTGGAGCGCGTTCAATTCGATGGTAAGCTCTACAACGTCACGACAAGTTCAGGGAACGTGATCGTCAATGGGGTGCTTTGTTCAAACTCCGGCGGCCTCGGCACGCCCGCTCATGAGCGTGTCGTTGCCGGCATGATTCACAAGGCGCATCTTGGTGTGTTGTTCATCGACGAAATCGCGACGCTCGACCCGCAGACGCAGCAGGAGCTCTTGACTGCGCTCCAGGAAGGCAAATACCCAATCACAGGTCAGTCCGAAAGAAGCGCGGGCGCGATGGTTCGCACCGAGCCGGTGCCGTGCAACTTCATCCTTGTGGCTGCTGGAAACGTCGAGACGGTCCAGCGACTGCACCCGGCGTTGCGCTCTCGTATTCGTGGCTATGGTTATGAAGTGTTCATGAAAGAAACAATTCCTGATACTCCAGAGAGCCGCGACGCTGTCGCAGTTTTCGTTGCGCAGGAAGTGACTAAGGACAAGAAAATTCCGCATTTTTCAAAGGCTGCAGTTGAGGCAATTATTCAGGAATCCCGCAGGTTTGCCAACCGCAAGAACCATTTGACAAGCCGGTTCCGCGAGCTTGGTGGACTCGTCCGAGCAGCGGGCGACATCGCGCTCGAGCAAGAATCAAAGCTTGTTGAACCCGAGCACGTCAAAGCCGCGAAAAAGGTCGCGCGTCCGCTTGAACAACAGATGGCTGACAAGTATATCGAGCGCAAGAAGGAATATGAAGTCATCGTCACGGAAGGGAAGCGTGTCGGAAGAGTCAACGGTCTAGCCGTCATCGGCGCGGGCGCCTCGCTCTCAGGCATCATCTTGCCGATTGAAGCAGAAGTAACTCCTGGCGGCGAGCAGAAAGAGATTGTCGCGACCGGTAAATTGGGCGAAATCGCAAAAGAAGCAGTCAAGAACGTCTCTGCCATCGTGAAGAAGTTCTTTGGCGAGGACATCAAGCAGTCGCATGACATTTATGTCCAGTTCTTGCAGACGCATGACGGCGTTGAAGGAGACTCTGCGTCTATCGCTGTCGCTACCGCCATTATTTCCGCGTTGAAGAACGTGCCCATCAAGCAGGAGTACGCGATGACGGGTTCGCTTTCGGTGCGGGGCGAGGTTTTGCCTATCGGCGGCGTTTCCGCGAAGATTGAGGCGGCCATCGACGCGGGCATCAAGAACGTCATCGTTCCTAAGTCGAATGTGCAGGACATTGTCTTGACTCCTGAACGCTTGAAGAAAATAAAGATTCTTCCTGTAGAGACGATTCTTCAAGTGTTGAAAGAGGCGCTGGATTGGACTGGGAAAGAAAGTATTCTCAAGCAGATGCAGAGCGCTTAGCATTACTCGTTAGTGACCACGTTCAGAACATTTATAAAGCCTATTCTGGGTTTTAACGTTATGAAATCCGACGTCATCACCGTGCAAATCGCTCAGATCGAGGATGACCTCGTTCAACAGACACGTTGGACTGGACGTTACAACAAGCGGACGAACCTTCTTGACAATCTGGTGAATGCAGGCAAGGATACAGACCCCGCGGTCCATTTCTGTCGATATGACGGCGTGACCTGTAACTCTACGGCAACGATGGACGACATCGTGATGGCGCGGCATTTCCGCGAGACCGGCCTGCTCAAGGGCAAGCATGTGCAGGTCATGGGCCACAAGAACTGGTTCATGGCGTTGTACGCCGCGCAGAAGCTTCAGCCAGCGTCAGTGAACTTTAAACAGTATTGCATGCTGCCTGGACAGGAGTTCGCCGGGCTAGCGTATGATTCACAGATGGCCACGTACTTGTTCATGAGCTATTGCATGAACAATAACAAAACGTTCGCCGATTTTTTAGAGAAAAATCCTGATGAACCCAAAAGTCTCGGCGTTCCAGAAAGTTTCACGTTCAACGGAGTTCCGTTGGCGTATTGTAGCACGCATATGCCGAAACCAGAGGTCATCATCGCTGAACGCGACACGTTCATGCGTCCAGTGCACGCGGAAGTTATGCACGCGATGACAGAAGCCCCTGTCTTTTTCGCGGAATACGAAAAGGACGCGTCGCACAAGTGCGTAGTCACGACTCCTGGAAAGAAGGTCAAGCTCGCGATTGTGCGCGAGTACGAAGTTCCGATGGGAGATGGCGCAGGACTGCAGATGTTCAACATCTCGCTAAAGGGTCAGAATGGAATAGAATGGTTTGACCGCAAAGGCGAGATATTTGTGCGTCGATATCTGAAACGATATCCTGCGTAGCCGACAAAAGAAGCGTGCGATGATTCTGCTTAGTTACTCTCTGCTCACAACAGATGTGATGATTCCTCAATCACAATCTTTATAAGTTTCCAGCGCAGTAAAATCGGCATGATCAAAGACATTACGGAAGTCAAGGAATGCCCTGACTGTGCGAGCGACAACCTCGTGAAGTCGAAGGAGCTCGACCAGGTCGTGTGCAAGGACTGCGGGCTCGTGTTCGAGCCGTTGGATCCGGAAACCGAAGAACAGTACGAGAAAACGCACGACTTGACGATGGGCGCGAAACCGAAGAAAAAGAAATAATAGCAAAGCACGTTAATAATTGAAATTTTGCGTGCTTTGCTATAAGTGTTTGTTTTTCGAGATGGAACTATTCTTGATTTTTAGCGCAGTATCACGCAAAAAAGACGTGCTACTGTTGGATTATCGTTATCTGTCCTGTTGTTGCGCTGCTTGCTGGTCCGATTGTGATGGCCATCTGTTGTTGGTCGCCGTATGCTGTCGTGTCTGGTCCGCCTGAGAACGTGAACGTGCCTGGCGCGGTGTCCGTGTATGTCAATTGCGGCGGACCGTAGCGCTGTTGGTCGGACACGGCCACGCCTGTTGATGCAGTGACCGCCTGTTGATAGGTCTTTGATGGGTCGACATTGAAGCGGTAGGTGATGCTCTGGCCTGCGCTGAGACTGAAGGACTGCGTGCCGATGCCGATGGAGGTCGCGCCGCTTGCGACTGCGTTGATGAACGCGTCCTTTTCGTGATAGGGTGGTTGAGATGATGAATCTGATGAGCCGCAATTTTGTGATTCTGAGGTGTCGGGTTTGTTGTAGGTCGTGCCGCAGGCGTTGGCGTCCGTGCACGTGCGCGTTCTTGTTTGTGTATTGCTCGCGCAAGCGCTCCAGTCGCTCCAGGAATTGCAGTTCCAGACTTCGGTGCAGCCCGCGCCGATGTCGCCGCAGCCGCGCGATTCTGTCTCCGCGGGCTTTCCTGCGCTTGATTGGCATTTGTTCTTGTCAGTGCAGGTGCGTGTCCGCACTTGCGCTCCGCCGATGCACAATTCCCAGTTGCCCCAAGCGCCGCAGTCCCATGAAGGGGTGCATCCGATCACGGGGTCGCCGCACGGCTGGGTGACGGTTTCAGTGAGCGCAGGCTGGAATGATGTCGTGCCGCAGTTGTTTTTCTCGACACAACCGCGTGATTTCGTGCCGGTCGTGACGCCGTTGACGCACGGGCTCCATTCTTGCGCGCTCCAAGGGTCGCACACCCAATTCTCGAAACAGGAAGTGGACGTTGGTTTGGGGATGGCATCTGGACACGGCGTGCGCGCT
>CAYHVU010000016.1:0-17696 GCA_964360075.1 uncultured Methanosarcinales archaeon | reverse complement strand
CTGCCGCAAGAATCCTGTGTATGGAATGACCAACGTAACCCTTTTCGCGCCTTGGACTCTCGCGGACGCTGTCGCGAACAAGAGCTGAATCAAGGCTTCGTTCGGATTCGGCTGCATGGTTTCTACGAAAATTAGTTCTTTGCCTTTAAGCTCGACAGGATATCTGAGCTTGAGCTCGCCATCAGGAAAGTGAGATGCAATCAACGACGCAAAAGGAGCCTTGATCTTTTTCGCGAGCTTTCTGCCGAACGATTCCGAAGTCGGCCCGGCAATCACCACCTTTTTCATGAACACACTTTATGAGCGAATGTTTTTAAATGCATCGCTCCCTATCTGCAACACATACCTTGCCGTTCCCGGCGAGCTTGGTTGAGTGTCCGTTCTTATGCGACGACCTCACACCACAAAACCGACCGGGGAAGTGAAGCTGGGACGAGCAAAAAAGATGGTGACGATATCAAACGCAAAACAGTTGTCTTCCTCTCCCGCCGCGAAAGCATGCGTTGCCATATTGAATGCGGCATTGGAGGCAGTAAATCCTGAGAAAGCTCTTGAAGAAAAAGTCAGATTGTTGGGTGACGTGTTGCACGTTGACGACAAACGCTACGATCTCACAAAATTCGAGCGCGTGCTCGTGGTTGGCGCGGGAAAGGCGTCAGGCACGATCGCGGCAGTGCTTGAGAAGATGCTAGGCAACCGCATCACTAAAGGTTTTCTGATTGACATTACGGCAAGAAAGTTGAAACACATTTCAGTTGTCGCGGGCGATCATCCTGTTGTTTCTGCGAAGAACGTTGAATATACGAAGAAAATAGTGCGGATGACGTCCGAGATGAGCGTGCGAGACTTGGTCATCTGCGTGTTCTCAGGCGGCGGAAGCGCGTTGTTTTCCGACCCTCGCATTCCGTTGGACAAATATCAGGCGCTCAACAAATCGCTTTTGAAATCAGGCGCGAGCATCCAAGAGTTCAACACCGTGCGCAAGCATCTTGATAGTGTGAAAGGCGGACGTTTCGCGTCGCACCTGTTCCCCGCGACCGTCGTTACTTTACTTGTTTCAGACGTTCCCGGAAATGACCCTTCTTTCATTGCTTCGGGTCCGACAGTGCATGATTCAACTTCAGTGCGTGACGCGCAGCACATTCTCGCAAAATACAAGATTGCCCAACCCGCGTTTTCTGAAACTCCTAAAGAGACGTTCGCGAAAGTCCATAACTTGCTTTTCCTCGACAACAACACTGCAATCCGCGCGATGGTGAAGAAAGCGCAAGAATTGAAGTTGACACCTATTGTCGTGAGTGATAAGATGACGGGTGAAGCGCGAGAAGTTGGACTCACGCTCTTGAACAAGCTCGGTAAAAAGAGTGCCGTCATCGCGGCCGGCGAGACAAGCGTGATCGTCAAAGGCACAGGCAAAGGTGGACGAAATCAAGAATTTGTTTTAGGCAGTGTACGTGCGCTTTCCAAAATGAAAAACACCGCGCTCGCGTCGATAGGCACTGATGGCCGAGACAATTCTGATGCGGCCGGCGCGATTGCGGACGAACACACGCTCGCGTTGGCAGAGAAAAACAAACTTGACGTCGAGACGTTCCTGAAAAACAACGACGCGTATCCATTCTGGAAGAAGTTGGAAAAACACATCAAGACAGGGCCGACTGGAACGAATGTGAGTGATGTTATGGTTGCGGTCAGATTCTGACGCTTTGCGACCGTTTCTGATGCACAATCTACTTATACTTGGACATTATACCTAACCAGGGTAGAGGTGGCGCAATGGAGGGATGCAACGAGGCGCTGCCCGATTTTTCTTTCCATAACCCTTAAAAAGTCCTTCTTCTTAAGTAAAGTCAAAGAGGCCGCGAATGTACGAATACCTTATATGGATAGGCATCCTTGCTATCGGATGGCTGGTAGTCTATGCGCTGTTTCCGCGCGTCCGCCGCAAACTCTGGTGGAGCAGCTGGCTCGCGATGCCGTTCGGCATCGGCGAGATATTCTTCATTCCTGAATATTGGACGCCACAGACACTCTTCAATCTTGGCTTGCAGTACCGTGTCGACATCGAAAGTTTCGCGCTGATGTTCTTTCTTGGCGGGCTTGCGAGTGGGGTCTATGAAGCCATCGTCAAACAGCGCCTGCGAGTCAAGGGAGCCTGCTGCGCAAAACATTGCTTATGCTACACTCCACTCCTGTTCGCGATTGCAGGTCTTGCGATATTTGCCCGGGCGTTTCCGGAGCTGAACATCATCTACGTCTCCAGCATCGCCTGCCTGATGGGCGTGGCGTGGGCGTTCCTCATCCATGCCCAGCTGCGCAAGCACCTCCTGTTTGGAGGCATCGCGTTCGCGGCAATCTATTTGATTTCGCTTGCGCTCACGGACGCGATTGCGCCCGGCTGGATAGCAGCTACGTGGAACATGGCAGCATTGTCCGGCATCACAGCGTTGCGCGTCCCCATTGAAGAACTGCTGTTCGGGCTGAGTTTCGGGATGCTCTGGACAGCGCTCTACGAAGAAGTATGCGAGAACTTTCACGTGAGGTGAACCTATGAAAAAACTTTATGCGCATCCGACTGCGTTTGCGCTCGCGATAACGAGCGGCATAGTTTACGCGATCTGCGCCGCATTTGTCGGCCTCTGGACAAAACAAGCCATGTCCTTCTTCAACGACTGGTTCCACGGCATTGATTTGAGCGGTCTGGCTGTCACGCCGAACATCACGGTTGCATCGTTCTTCCGCGGATTGG
This sequence comes from uncultured Methanosarcinales archaeon, assembly GCA_964360075.1. Taxonomy (GTDB): domain Archaea; phylum Nanobdellota; class Nanobdellia; order Woesearchaeales; family ARS49; genus DSQK01. The sequence goes on along the minus strand of CAYHVU010000016.1, from coordinate 14,947 downwards.
TCGAGGTCTTGGTGTTCGCGTACATCGTCGGCATCATCTTCGTCTGGACTCGCCAGCTTTGCGAACACCACTGCAAGAAAAAAGGCTGGATTTGATGCATTCAATAACAAAAGTCCACGCACGGGAAGTCCTTGATTCGCGCGGCAATCCCACTATTGAAGTCGACGTTTACACAAGTGCAGGGCGCTTTGGAAGAGAAATGGTGCCTTCAGGCGCATCAACAGGCGTGCACGAAGCTTTAGAGTTGCGTGACGGCGGCAAACGCTACCTCGGCATGGGCGTGCTGCGCGCTGTCGAGCACGTGAACAAGCGCATCGCGCCGCGTTTGATAGGCATGGATGTGCGCTCGCAAAGACAGATTGACGAATTGATGATTGACCTTGATGGCACTGCAAATAAGTCCATCCTCGGCGCGAACGCAATAATGGGAGTGTCCTTGGCGTGCGCAAAGGCCGCCTCAATCACTGCAGGCACGCCTACGTACGAATATCTTGGTTCGCTGTGTGGCAACAAGAAGTTTGTGCTGCCCGCACCGTTCATGAACGTCATCAACGGCGGCAAGCATGCTGGAACGAACATTGATTTCCAGGAATTCATGATTGTGCCGTTCGGAAAGACGTTTGCCGAGAGCCTGCGCATTGGCAGCGAGACCTATCACGCGCTGCGAGAGCTCATCATCAAGCAGTATGGCAAAGAGTCTGCGAACGTTGGGGATGAAGGCGGTTTCACGCCGCACTGCCACGGAGGCGGCTCGAACGTGTGCGAACTCGTTGAAGAACCCTTGGACTTGCTGACCGAGACAGTCGAATCGTTGGGCTACCAGAAACAGGTGAAGATAGCCATCGATGTCGCGGCTTCTTCGTTCCATCATCACGGCAACTATCTCATCCGGGGAAAACACGTGTCGGCTGGCGAGCTCACTGATGTCTATCTTGATTTGATGAAGAAATACCCGATTGTAAGCATCGAGGATCCGTTCCACCAGGAAGCGTTTTCTGACTTTGCCAAATTAACAAAGAAACTGAAAGGAAAAGCGCAGGTGGTTGGAGACGATTTGACAGTAACGAACGTGCATCGGATACGGAAAGCGATTGCTGCGAAGTCTGTCAATTGCTTGTTGCTGAAGATCAATCAGATCGGTACGTTAACAGAGTCTCTTGATGCCGCGCAACTGGCAAAGAAAGCAAACTGGAACGTGATGGTCTCCCATCGCTCAGGTGAAACTGAAGATCACTTCATTTCTGACCTTGCTGCCGGGTTGGGCATGCAGCAATTGAAGGCCGGCGCGCCCTGCCGCGGGGAAAGAACGAGCAAGTACAATCAGCTGTTGCGCATCGAAGAGAAACTCGAAGGCAAAGCAAAAATGTGCGATAAGGACTGCTGGCTAAGCTAATCCTGAAATCTGACGCGTCCTACGGTCTCAATGGCAAGAATTTCTCTCCCGAGCGTAAGCACTCGCCGGTCGTCTTTGATGATGACGGGGAAGAATTGCGGAACCAAATGCAGAGTCAATCCCGCGAGACCTCCCTGCACCGGGATCGAGCCAAGCAAGAACTCACCATCAGGAAGATGGCGCCAGTACGCCGTGAATTCCTCTCGAATTGCGCGCAATTGACGATCGCTGTTGAACAAGTAACTGACTCGATCGTGCTTTCCATACGAACCAAGTTCAAGCTTTTTGAGCATGGCTGCACGAGAAGAAATCTGATTTAAAAATATGCTGACTTATTTCCACACTTCAACGCCGCCGCGCTTGACATCATCGTCCCTTCGTTCTGCCCCTGACGAGAGATGCTGCCAGACGTACCATGCGAAAACTAAAATGGCAAAGATGGCCACGAGTTGAATGATGACTTGGTAGATTATCTGCATCCACAGCATTTGCAGGACTGGCAGGATGAGCAAATAGACGCACGCAGCAAATGGCAAACGCACGCTTTTTCGGGCATGTCTGGCCAATGCGAAACCGCGGATGAGCAATGTGATGCCGACGCCGAACAAGAGCCCGTTCACGATGGCGCCAATGATAGGCACCGAAAGCCACCACAATCCACCGATGCTCAACGCCATTGCAGGAATGCCGATGACCAACCACTTCATGATGTCTTTCATTCGTTCACCTCACGAACTCGACATTCGGCAGATTTCCGAATGCACTGTCTCCAGTAAGGAAACGGAACTTGTTCTTCTGGGAAATGATGTAACCGATGCAATCTACCATGCTCATTTTTTTTGTTCGGTGCTGATGCTTGAACAGCATCGCTTTCTGGATAGCATCAGGCGTGATGTCAACCACGGACGGTAACAGCTTCGCGAACCACTCATTACCCTCGCGTTGCTTTCCGTGCTTGACGAAATAGTAATACAGTTCTCCCAGGTTCCAGAGCGTTGTCCGGATGTCCTCCTGCAAGTAGGGTTCGTAGGCAGGATTTTTCTGGACAAGCTCAATCATCGCATAGGTATCGAAGAAGAGAGTCATATGCCGTGGAGCTCCTTCTTCAGCTCGCGCATGACTTTCGCGGTGCTCTTTCCCGTCTTAAGCAGCCCCCATAGGTCCTTCGCAAGCACTGGTCTTGCCGAGCCTATCAAAATTGTCACTTCTTGGTCTGGCTTGAAGCCGAGCTTCCTCGGGAGAAGGATGCCCACCGAGTTCCCCCATCTTTTCGTAGTTGTCGTCAATTTCATCACTGTTTATACATGTATAACTTTTATTTAAAGATTACGGAATTTATGTGCTTTGTGCAAGAAATACCGGAAGGTTTCCGCCAGAACCGGAAAGTTTACGGAAAAGTGAATGCTTTCTTTAAAAAGAAAGTTCATTACCCAATATAGCTCGTCTCGCCTTTCTGCTTCTTGAACTTAGGCAAAATGTCAGAGCCGCGCGTGAGCATTTCCTCTTCTAACTCGGCGATGTCGTCGTCCAACTGCTTCAAGTTCAATTTGAGTTTGAGATAGTCGTTGAGCACTTTCAGAAGCTCTTTCGCGCCCTTGATGCCCAAGTACATAGGATGACCGAACGTCTCTGCCAAGAGCGCGATGTTAGCCATCTTTTCTCTGCCTGCCAATCCTACAATGACTCCTGAAACTCCAATGATAGGGCCGACAACGCCGTACAGCTTGTTCGAAACACCGGTGGCTTTCACGAAAGCCTGCACAGTTGCCTTTTCTGTTCCAGTGCAATAGACTTTTGGATTTTTCGGCACTTGCTTCAGGCCGATGCCGCCCAACGCGATGATATCCTTGCACCCCAAGTCCTTGCAGACGTGCAGCACGAGTTCGCAAAACTCAAAGCACGCCTCTTCGGACAATGGCTGCACGTCTCCGGCCAAGATGAGGATGTCGCGATGCTTTGCTTTGACTGCGAAGAGCTCGATTCTTGGCAATTCAACAAGATTCTTTTCGGTCACGAAGACACTGTGCGGGATTGAGCGTCCGTGGAATTCGAAAATCTTCTTTGCTTTCAATTGGTCAATGATGAAGTCAGCCGTGACCTTGCCCACGTTGCCGATGCCGGGCAGTCCTTCGATGAGGACGGGGTTCTTGAGCTGCACGCTCGCGGTCTTGACATACATCCAACTCATAGCAATCCTGCCTCCTTTCTCGCGAGCTTTTTCGCTTCTCTGCGATACGAGGCATACTTGTCATCTACTGAGTATTTCGGCGGCTGCGTCGTGATGGTGATTTCACCGCATTTCGGACACTTTTCTTGGAGCGTGAACAAGTCGTCCTTTTTGCAGTACAGGATGCGCTTCATACGACGACAAAAGAGGCAGGGGTTTAAGAAGGTTGCTAGATGAATGCGAGGGGAGAATCTTTAACTGTCTTGATATTTCTAGGCGATCTCAGAGCCTGTTCCAAAGAAGCCATTTTAACCGGCAAATCAAGACCTGCCGGGGCTGGGACATTGACAACCTGAGTTTTTGTTTCTATGCCAAATGCCATGAGATGGGTTAGTATGCGCAGCGCAAGATGCTGGATATCAACATCTAAGAAAGTCTGGCCGCCGCAATCGTGGCTCAGTTCTGCAACATAATATGTTCCCTGATCATCGTTTGTTCGATAAACGCTAATTATTGATGTCATATCATTCCTGCCGCTTAAACTCTGCAACCGCCTTATGCGCTTCCGCGTACGCCAAGGTGCCGTCGACGGCTTCCTTGAGCATCTTTTCTGCTGTTTTGAAGTCTTCGCTCTTGACGACCAAATGGTAGGTTCCCGCGCCCTTGTAGCGCACTGAGAGGTCGCCTTTCACCTTCAATGCTTCACTCAAAGCTGCCTTGATGGTCTCGATACCATCCGGAGCCGTGCTGGTGATAGTGAAGTCTCCGACGATTTCAACTTCCGGAGGCTTGATTCTTGATTTGATGGAGTCCATCAAGTCCTTTGCGATGACCGGATCAAGACCCATGGTTGCGAGGTCTTCTTCACCTCTCGAAGCGGCTTCAAACGCAGGAAAGAGCGCGCCGTACTTTTCGAAAATAGGCGGCCTGATTTTGATGTAGAGTGCTTTCGGATCAATCTTCTTTGCTTTCGCGACGTGCTCGACTATTTTCTCAGCGAGCTGTTCTTGCTTAAGCTCGTTAAGCTTTGTTCTTTTGAGCCCTTCGCTGACTCTTCGCAAAGAAAGGTCTATATGCCCACGTTCCATGTTGACTTGGAGCACTTTACAAACGATCTTCTTGCCTTCCGCAACGAATTCTCTGATGTTCTTGATTCTGCCAGGAGCGATTTCAGAAATGTGAATCATGCCTGACTTGTCGTATTCGTCAAGCTTGCAAAAGACTGAGTGCGGCTGCACATTCGTGACCGTGCACAGCACGAGCTCCTCGTCAGGCGGAAAGCCTTCCTTCTTCATTAACATACTGACGAGAACGATGAAGGGGGTTTAAAAGGCTTACGTCGGGCAAATGGATGCAGGGTGACGCCATCCCGGCCGAAGAATGTCATGACAGTGCGGGCGTGAGTTTTTACTGTTCTTATGAATGATTGTTCGGATATGTGAATAGATAGAAGGAAAAACTGAAGTTTCCAAACATTTTAATACTCAATAAGCAAAGACTCATTAATGAAAGAGATATTTAAAAAAACAGAAATCGGCATCAAATATGCATTTTTGTTTGTTTTTCTCGGAGTGGGAACTATGGTTTCCAGCCTCATGCTTGCTGTTGAGCCGGTCTGGGATGATTTGGTTGGTTTCGTCATGATTGCAGGTATACTTATGCTGCTCTTCTCACTGCTTTTCACATGGGACTTGATAGCAAACAAGAACTCGTTGCACAAAATTTTTGGCATCGCAACACTGATATGGACCGTTGTCCTCCTCTCAGATATCATTATTACGTTCAAGGATTTGTTTTTCTGAAACATCTCCAGAAAGCATCTACCTTCTCAGACCATCCTAGAAACTATTCCAGAACTTCCAACACTCTTGCCTTGACCTTGCTCTTGCCTGATGTGGGCTTGGCGAGTACCATTTGGCAAATCAGGCACTTGACGTTCGTGGAGGCCTTGCCGAAGATGATTTGTTCGTTCTTGCACTTTGGACAGCGCACTTTGATGAACTTGCTGTTGGTTTGCTTGAGACCTTTCATGAATATCACTCGCTGAATGGGGCTTTATAAATGTTATCATGATTCTCGATTAGTAAATTATTTATATCACCATTGCCTAATGAGTACTAACTAGGGGAAGATATTTATACTTCGCATTGTTAGTAATATTAAAAAGAGGTGTCTGATGGCGAAGCTCCCTAGTTCTCATATGACAACGAAAAAAATATCCCGTGCAAAATATGTTGCGGTAAAAGACGAGAACAAGAAGCTCAAGGAAACGCTCGCCATTCTTAGCAACAGCTCGATTCTCAAAGACATCCAGAAATCAATTCATCAGCTTGAGCGCGGACATAAAATAAAATTGTGCTAATTTTTATTCAAATCGAGCTTGTCCAAGAATTCTGTTCTTGAAGAGACATCGTAGGGCGCATCTTCACGCAGGCCAATCCAGACCACTTCAATTTCTTTATTTTGCATGCGCCAGAGAATGCGATATTTCCCTTTATGGAATGACTTGAAATTTTTCAGCGGAAAATCCAGCTGTTCCCCTCGCGGACGGTGGCAGAAGCATCCGAGCTCGGCGTTCGCCTCTGTTTGCACCGATAATGGCAGGGCTTTCAGCAATTCATCCGCTCGATGAGAAATTACAACGCAATACATTTTTCCGGGAAGTCTCATCTGACGGGAAAACCACTTTTATCCCGGAAGCGTCATCTCTCTTTTTAAATATTCTGTCATGAAAAGCGAGAAGAAATGAAAAAATAAGAAAAAAAGAACTTATTGGGTCCTGTTTCTGCGCCAGTACCAGATGCCGCTGATGGCGCCAAACAACAACAGGACAAGCCACCACCAGTTGCTGTTGCTAGCGCCGCCCGTGGCCGCACCCGTGATCTGGTTGCCAGTTGTTGCCGCGGAAACCGCGACTGCGCTCATCACGAATAAAAGGATGAATACGAGCACTTTCACGGTTTTCATAGAACTTTCGCCTGACTGATGAACCAGATAAACATGAAGAAGGTGTAGAATAGAATGTATATAAATGATATGGTCGGAGAACAGACAAACGTTTTACTTGAACTCGACTTTCTTCGCTCTCCAGCCAGTGCCGCAGAGATGCGTTTTGTTGCAAACTTTGCACGTGAATCTGAGATCGACTTTCTTGGATGTCTTTCTGCCTGCCAGTCTCCAGCGACCGACCGGAGGACGAGAATAACGGCCGTGGTTGCCAGCGCCAGCCATGTGTCTCAATTGCGCTCTTTTTCCCCACGACTGCGGATGTGCGCTTCCCATGGTCCTTGCCTTGGCTTGCTCGACCTTGTGCTCAGTGTGCTTCTTGCACGTCGGGCAGAACGTGTTTCTGATCTTGGGAATGACGACCATGCTTTGAGAACCGAAGGAGTGGTTTATAAATATATCGCTACGGGCTATTTCTGCTTGCCCTTCTTTTTTCCTTTCAGAAATCCGACAATATCATCGGCGATATACTGCTGAAACTCTTCAGGCGTATCCGAGGAGAAAAACGACTCCAGCAAACGATCCCTCCGTTGTCCGAGCGCGCGAGACATCAAGTCATATTCAGGACAGTGTTGCCTGCTCGCGTGGACGTTGACGTCGATGATGGTCGTTCCTTGCGTAACAAAGTAGCGCATGACGACTTCGTCGACATACGTGCACATCCCTTTTTCCTCAACATGCACGCCCTTTCCAAAGTAGTGCTGTTTCTTGGCTTTTCGCAGTGCGGCAAGCAAGGCGTCTCCCTGGCTCGCGCACAACAGGTCGATATCCTTGTAGTGTCGGGGAAGCCCACGACGCGCGTTTTCCTCGGCCGAACCGCGCAGCATCGGCGTGAGCTTGTTCGTCTCGAGAAGCTTCAATACTTTTTCGAGTAACGGAAGGTCCTTTGCCTTGAAGATGCTTCGATCAAGCGTCTTTACCTGCTCCTGCACATCGGGCTCCAATAGGCGTGCCGTTTCCGCGTTATTTCTTCGCCTGATATGCTGACGATAGAGCGCATCCTCATCGCGCTCGCTCGCCAGGACCCGATGATACGCGCGCCATTCGAGAGCGTTCACTTCATTCATAGTCTACAGAATAGATATTGCACTATATAAACATTATGGTAACTGTTCCACGCACGCGCCTTGCTCTTGCCAGATGTCCGCGACTTCTTTCGGGATTTGCGCGATGTCATTCGGGTCAAAGGGACCATGCGGCAGCATGTCTGAATCCACCACTTGCGGGACTGACTGCAGGAACCTGACTTTCTTCATGCCTAATGGAATGGCTCCTGCGTTAGGAATTGGCGAGCCTTGTGGTGTTGAATTTACAGTCGAAACCTTTCCGCCTGTGGCACTGGATGTTGAGGGGTTGATGGTTGCGGAAGTGAGCGTATTTGTCGACGGTGGAACGGCGGGATTTGAAAATGAAGGTAATGGCGTTTCCGTAATCGACGGCTTGAACGACGTCGTGAATGACAAATGCGAAAGCTGCGGAGACCTTAATTGCAGCAAATTTTGCAACACTCCTGAGCGGAACAAGTCCAATGTCGCGACCAATTGGTCGAACAACGCGCGTTCTTCCGAAAGCAAGTTTGTGGTGTCGATGATGTTCGCGCTCGTGCGACTTCGGTTGAGCGCCATGTCCAGGATTTTCTTTTCCCTGCGTTCGTAGAGTTCCTTGACTAAACGGTGAATGTTGTGCAGTTCTGTCTGCAATCTTTGGCGTTCGTTCATGCTGAAGACGTCAGTCTTTGTCAAAGCGTCATGGTAAGTATGGTCCTTCTCAGTCAAATACGAGACCGTGTGCGTGAAGAAAATCGGATCCAGCTGTTGGAGCTCTTCCCGGCTCTTTTCACGCCTGAGAAGCTCATAGAGCTTCTCGTACGTGAGCGAGACATCCTTTTGACTGGTAACTGCTTCTGCCATCCCCGAGAACCCCTATTCGTGATGGTTTAAATTGATTTCTCTAGTGAAGAAGAGGCTCTACGCTTACGGAACCGTAATAGTGTGGGAATCAGTCTTTGTCACGCCGCCGCCCGTTCCAGTAACCCCGATTACATATGACCCTGGTGGAGTTGCGCTTGTCGTAGTGATGTTTATTTTTGAGAAGAATGTCGGCGTATATGTAGCAACGTCAAATGAACAAGCGGATGCTGGCGGACAGCCATCAATGGCAAGCGTAACTGCTTCTGAAGGTATGCCTGCGATATGCGTGACATCAGCACTAAGCTTCCAGTAGTGTTCACCTGGAACCTCTGTTGTTGCAGCCGATGTTGCGGGAGAAACAACCAAAGTATAATCAAAAGAACCTGTTGACACTACATTGATTTTGTATGCTTGTTGCTGGAAATATGGTCCTTGGGTTGCCTTTACGCCAGCATAGTACCAAGTTGAAGCCGCGGTTGTCGGAATCGCAATCGATAATGTGGAGGTAAATGGAGGAGTGCCGCTGCTTGGCGAGAACAAACAGGCACCGGACCAAGGACAGCTAGCAATCATCGATAATGAGACTGGTGCAGGATATGTTCCTGGTTTGGCCGCGATGCTGACTGAGGTGCTCATCGTTGTTCCCTTGAAATGAGTGCCGTTCTTGGGACTCAGACTCAGAGTGAAGTTACCTCCACCTATAATGTAGAACGGCAAAGTGCCCTTGCGCGTAATTCCGCCGCCGACACCCGTAATTTCAACGTAATACCATTCTGATGGCGTATCAACTGTGTTGTCGATATGAATAAGCGGATGGAACGTTGGTACTCCTGACGGAGGATCCATCCAGCACGTTGAGTATGGCGGACAGCCACCAGTTATCGATAGCGCAACTGTGGGCGGCGTCGTGCCATTATTCCAAACGTGCACGGTTCCGATATAGTCTGAAGGTGGTGCCACGGTAATCAATGGTGCGGGGTCAATCGTGAATTCAACTTCAGGCGTTGAAGGTGCCGGCGTGACCGTGACTGAGTATGGTACGCTGAGCATTGTGCCGTCGACGGTTGTTGTGATGGTCATAGGATAGACTGCCGACGGCGTGGCTGTCGAGGTCGTGGTCGTCAGCGTGGAAGACCCTGTTGGCATGACAGATGAAGGGGAGAAGACGCACGTCGCACTCGTTGGACAGCCAAGAACGGACAGGCTTGCCGTTACGTTTGCAGATCCAGTAGTTTTTGTTACGGTCACGGTCGTTGCGACACTGGTCCCGGCGACAGCAGAACTGCTGGTTGGGCTAAGAGAAAGTGAATACGTGCCTGTTCCTGTGCCATACTCAACTTCAACCGGCAACCAATCGAGTTTGCAGGTCGGATTCTTCTTTCCTGCGCCCACTTTTTTGCACTTTACCTCGACTTTGAAATTTGAATTGTTCAACATGCTACGCGTCCATGCAAAGTCTGCCGTGACATCAATAACATAGGTCTTCTTCGCAGTATCTCCACCTACGGTGTGGACGGGACCCCATGTGACCCCATTGTTGTTGCTCACGCGCACGTCAATATAACCGGTGCCTTGCGTGGCAAAGAATACAGGACGCACGATTACTTTCGTGATGGCATCCCCGACTGGAATGGGACCGATGCCGTACATACGCCAAGTGCTAGAAACCGTAGAGCTTCCGGTCGCTGTTGCCGTAGCGTACGCACTGTCATTGCCAAAGGCGTTGCCGCAGACAGTCCAGCCACCAGTACAGTCACTTGGCATTTCATTACCTGTCGAAATCATGTAAACAATCGTGGCCGATAACATTGCCACGATGAGCGCAATAAAGAACTGCCGAACATGAATGTGATTCTTCTTCGGCATACTGGACTTTGTGAACATGGCTACTTAAAGATTTAGGATTACTAGAAAGTAACTATTTTAAGTTCGTCGAGAGTTTTGCGTGAGGTCATTGCTTTATTGCGCGTGACTCTACCAAGCTCGCCACACACGGCAATCCGGAGCACAACTGCTTGGGCACGTTCACCTGACAAAGCCATTCCAAGCACAACCAATTTCATCTCCCCTGCTGAATTGAAGTAATAACAAGTCACATTGAAATGAGTAAAAATAAAGAAATAAAAAAAGAAAAGAAAAAGTTGTTTTCTTACGCTACTGCGCTTACCGTGACGTCTGTCAAGGTCGTGCCAGTGACTTTTACTTCCGAGCCCTTGAGGCTGGATGCGTATTCCTTGTAGTTAGCAAGGACACGAGTCACACGGCGCGTGTCTAAGGCGCTGTATCCGGCTGCCAAGAGGGAGACCTTTCCGGTGTCTGCCTTGTACAGCTTGATGATACCTTCGCCTTCCTTGAAGCCCGCACCACAGTCTGCCGGGTTGCCCATCAAGGCAGCCGCGACCGTGTTTGCGCACGGACCACCGACAACGATCAGGTTTTGAGCCGCCCAGTCAGCGACATCCTTGTCCAGCTTTGCGCTGCCGACAGGGATCTGCTGCACTTCGACGCTCTCAACACTGCCGCCAGACGAGGTAATCTTTGCTTCGGCTTCGCCGACAAAGATGTTACCGTAGCGGTAGTTGTCCCAGTACGTTACTTTCGCGAAGTCGTTGTCTTCGGAGTCAAAGTAGACTTCCGTGGACCAGTTCGTCACGTAGTATTCGTGGTCGTCGTCGCTGTCAGACGCATCGACTGCGCTTGAGACGAATGCACCCGTTCCGATTACCGGCGCACCGATGTTGATGTCGTCATCAGTGCTGTCGTACGTCAGGTTGAACCCGAACCAGTTCGCGCCGTAGCCGTCGTCGGATTCTTCCGTGACGTTCCAGGCGTTTCGTCCAGCCGTTGCGTTCGGGACATAGGCAGTACCAACTATGCCTTCCGTGATGAAGGAGTTCAATCGAACTCCACCCTCATCGTTCAGGCTGGTTTCTGCCGCGTTGGCGTTGCCCGAGACTTCGGAGAACAGCAACCTGTCCGTCGTGAAGCCTGTGGTGTTACCGCCGACGTTCACGATGTTCAGGGTGACTGCACCCGCACCGGAACCGAGGTCGACAATGTAGCTGCCGACATTCCCTGGGGTGTTCGTGATGGCGAAGTCGTCCTCGCTCGAACTGCCGTAGGTGATGTCTTTCAAGCTTATCTTTTGGTCTGACGTGTCGAAATCAACGATTTCGATGACGTGCGCTTCTCCGCCTGAGGTGATGAGCAAGAATTGCGCACCCTCACATTCGGTGATTGCCGTCACGAAGTCACAGGCCTGACCTTCGAGGTACAACCTGTCGTCGATGTCACTGCCCGTTCCGAGCATGATCAAGTTCGAGTCGTTCAGCTTCCAGTCAATCTTGACTTCCTTGCTGTCCGAGTTCAAGAACTTCAACGTCGCGCCGCTGCCCGATGCCTGGAAGTCCAAGACTTCAGACTTGTCGGTCGTCATGCCGTCGAACCAGAACGTGAACGCATCGAAGATGGGTTCGGTGTAGTGGTTGTTCGAGGCACTGCCGTCGAGGAAGATTTCGTCGTCAGGTTCGAAGACAAAGCCAAGCGTTCGGAGGCTGTTGCCGTCCGAGTTGACGATGTCCACCGTCGAGCCGTCGATTTCCACGCCGTTCAGTTTGACGTTGTTGCCGTCCTCGAGCTCGAGTTCGGTCGCGCCCAGGTTGACTTCACACACGTCGGTGTCCTTGCCAGCGCTGTGCACCGTGATCGCGTCCGTGACGCCAATCTGGATGCCGCCTACTGATTTGGTGCTGCCGACATCGACCCATTGGATCGTGCCGTCGACGCTGATTCCACACTTGTCTTCGTTTTCGTTGACATCAGCGAGCACGAAAGTGTGCTTGCCGCCCGCGATCTCTCGCGTGAGAGGCTCGTCCTGCGTCAACCATCGCGTGGTGTCGCCCGCGAGCATCGTAATCTTGTCGATGTTCAAGTTGGCCGAGCTGACTCCATTCACATCGGTAATGGTGTATTCCTTGCCGAGAATGGACAACTTTGCCGTGTTGAAATCATCGTCGACCGTCGCCAATGACGTGTTGTCATAGTCGACGTCTTCGTCGAAGTCCAACGTGAAGTTGTACATGTTGACGTTGTCCGCGAAGTGCAAGTACCAGCCTGCAGTCGGGGCGTCGTCGTCATCTTGCGTGAAGATGAGCTGTCCCGAAGTGCTGATTAAGCTTACTTCTTGGGTGTAGGTGACCTTGTTCTTGGTCTCGCCTTCGTCCTCGTCAATGCTGGATTCAGCAAGCAGGACAGGCATGTCAGCTTCGTCCAATGCCGTGTCTTGCACGAACTGGATGAATCTGCCAGGTCCTACGTGGGTGCCGGTCTTGTCGATTTTGACACCCTTGTCAATCGTTGAGGAACCGACGCCAACGCTGACCGAGGTCTTCTTGACTGCGGCTGCCTGGAGTCCGGCTGCCAGTTCGATCGAACCAACAACGTCAGACGTCTTTGCGAGCTCACCAACCACAATCGAGCCGTCGAATACGCCGTCCTTGATGAACAGCGGCGACGGATACTGCGATAGGTCTTGTGCAGCTGCGCCGAAAATCGTTGCGCCAACCATGGCTAAGCCAGTGGTCAATGCCACAATCTTCTTTGTATTTATTGCTTTCATTCAAACACCTCCGTGTTTTTGCGAATGGTATTAAATCGCCTTGAGCGTTTCGCCCGTTGAGCGTATTTAAACCTTGTGTGTGGAGAACCTATACTTTCAAAAATATAGGTTCCTCTCTTTTGGGTACAGTTGCGAAAGCTACTTACAACCGTGCTGAGAAACAAACCATTTGATGGTTTATAAGATTTTCGCAAGCCGAAATTCATAAAAAGTGCCTTCTTTGGCAATAGACTGTATAACGAAGTTTTATTACACTATTGTAACGCTGTTACTCTGTGATAGTATGGACGTAAAGTCCTGATTTCGTGAATGGATTGTGAAGGAAACGTTCAGGAACGCCATTTTGTACCATCTTCGCGCACCCTCAACAGCACCCCAAGCAGTGCTTGAGAAGAAGCAAGCCAAGATAGCAAGCAATATAATAGAGTCCTCCATTGAAGAGCTATCAAGGCAGGTATGCAGAACCACGTTCTGCTCATTGCATTCGCAGCAGACGCCCGGCATCGCCGTGCGAGCTGCTCGAGACTCGCAGGGATACCGAAGTGGTCAAACGGGCGCGGCTTAGGACCGCGTAGCCTAGGCTTTCGCAGGTTCGAATCCTGCTCCCTGCATTTATGAGAGGTACATTGAGCGCAATCTCAGACATTCACCTTGATTTGACTCTTGCAGAGTTCGAGAAACTGCGCAAACAAACACTTGAAGGGACATTGGCAATCAGAGATCATACAGGCAACATCACTGGCAGGAAACCATGCACTCTTGCGGTCGAGAATCTGCAGTTCTCCTATCAAATCAAGAGCATTCCGGAAGACGCCGCATATGATAACATCATCGCGTACACGATTTATCTTTCGCATAGCACGTTTGTTGATATGCATGCCCGCATTCTAGCACGTGAAGATTCCTGGCTGCCAGTGTTCGTGGATCGTTGGACTCCTCAATCAGCCCAATTCATGATCCACGTGCGATGAGTTATCGTCAGCCGAAAGTATTAGAACCTAAATATCAGAAAATAACCATTACACTAGTGAGAAGATTCTGCTAGCTTAGATTTCGGATATGACTTCTTCAACGTATTCCAAGCATAACGTCTTAATTTAGGAGAATTGCCGAAACCGCAGCTGGCGCAGGCCTTCTTGCGCGTATGGTACGTGTGCTTGCCGCATCTGCGACACATGATATGGCTCTTGCCCTTGCTTCTCTTTCCGTGCGAGTACGTGCCTTTCATGCGGGAGAGATGAGAATGATGTTATCGCCACGGAGGAAGACAGTGCCGAGCTTTCTTTTGACTTGACCGTTTTCAATCTCTTCTGCCTGGTCAAGAACGACGTTGATGTGGATGTCGAAAGCGTTCAATAAGCCAACATACTGCTTGCCGCCTTTTGCCTCAACCATGACCTTTTTCTTTCTGGCCTTGTTCAAAGCATCCAACGGTCTGCTTTGCGCCTCAAATGTTCTTCCTTCGTCCATCATCATAAAAATACCCCCGTAAACCGGTTGATAGCCTGATTTGTCGAGGCGGGTTATTTAAATGTTTGCGTGCAAAGAGATTTAAAGAACTGAAATTCGGGATGCGCGAAGCCATCAATGATGTGAAACAACGGCACAGCGTCGCAGTCACAACCGCGGTTCCGACGCACGAAGCGCGCTCGATGCTCGCGGACGTCGGACTGGACATTCTTTTGCCGGATGTCTACGGCGACCTGGCCCATCGGAAAGGCAAAAAGTACGCACCTGTCGCCAACGCCATCGGCTTTCCGTTCCCGGATCGACATCTCGTCGCACTCAGCCACGGGCTCGAAGACATGCCTGCGGACATCGACATCCCGTTCCAGCACCTTGACGTTCCGCAC
>CAYHVU010000015.1:0-17795 GCA_964360075.1 uncultured Methanosarcinales archaeon | reverse complement strand
GACCAGTCCGTCAAGCACTTGGCGCGTGAGGTTTTCGGCTTGCGTGAGGTTGTCGCGCGCCCAGAATTCGCCTATCTGTTCGAGCACGCTCTGGTTGGCGTTGGTTATGATGCCTGTCGCAATCCAGTCATCCACTGTGACAGTATCAACTTCATTTACCAACATCACAGCCAGCAGGTTCGCGATGTCCGTTGCCTCATACGACGTCTGGATGATTGGCGCTTCCGTGACTAGAACTTTAGGTATGATTAGGATGACGAGCAAAAGCAAGGAAGCTGCGAGAATGCCGTCAAGCGTGAAGAAGAAGCCGTGTTGGGTGAGCGCCACATGCTGTGCGAACGTTTTACGCCGGAGAAAGCCTCGCGCTCGTGCCGTTTCTCGAATGACTCTTGGAGGAAACGTAGCCTTGTTCAACCCGCTGGTCAAGGCACGAGCGCTCCCGAAAGGTGGCTTTCTCCGGCCTCTCCTAATTCCAGACATAAGTCACCATCCGGACAGGGTCGCTATCGTACAGGACGTATCGCGTGATCGGGATGAGATTGCCAGCAATACTAGTGTCAATCATGCCAGCCGTCACGCAAGAAATGTTCGGCGTAGTCATCTCAGGACTGCCGTACAGTCGGGTGTTGTTCCGCGCTATTATGCAGCCGTCGCGTTGTTCGAAAAAGAAAACAAAATCGGCCACTGTTCTGAGAAGTCTTCGCTGGTTGGCGTACGTCACGTTCTTGTACGCGTCCAGTTGCGCCAGGTTGACGCGTTGGTTGTCCACGACACCCAGTTGTACGACGGTGTCGTTTGTCCAGGCGTTTGGCAAACCAGAAGTCGTCAGACTGTCCGTGATGGTGCTTCCTTCCCTGATAAGTGTGCCTGCGTGCGTCTCGCGCGTCTCTTCCAGGTTGTGCATGCTGATGAAGAACACCACTACCATCGTGAGAAGTATTATGGTGCCGATGATGAAGTCAGTGTACCAGACCTGCCCCTTGCTGACCGTCAACCTTGCGCGCCCAGACCAAAGAGTCCGGCATGGCTCCATTTTCTGTGAGTGTGGCACGAGCGCGCGACGGTCAGCAGGAAGTCTAGTTGAGTGTGATGATGTCATTGTTCTTCCTCAACTGGTTGTTGCCAGGCACTGGCTGTCCTGAGACATTGAATGTCACGATGCTCGCTTCGAAACTTTCTGTTGTTGCTTGGACTGTGTGATTCTTGAGAATGCCAACAGAATATGTTGCGCTTCCGATCTTCGTTGGCAACGTGAAGTTGCGGGCGTAACCGTTGTTCACGGAGGCAGCGATGCTGACTTCTGTATGAACTTGCTCCACGATGCGCTGCAGCTGTTCTTGTTCGCCGCGGTTCTGGACTCCGGTGAGCCTTCCGGCGATGATGATGACGAACAGCAGGAGAAGAATCGCGCCTAAGATGATGAACGGCACGAGCTCGATGCTGAACTGGCCTCTGGCGACCGTCACCCGGGAGCTCGAGCAAAGACCGTGTGGAACTGGCGGTTGGTCGTTGCTACGAGGATGGCGAGTGCACTGCAACGATGTGAGAGTGAGACGGTCGCCAGAACTGAACTGGTCTTTGGCGCAGGCCTTGGTGAACGCCGCACTCGCGTCTCGTTGCATCGCATTGTGTGCGGACGCAACGACCTTGGCCGGTTCCACCTGGTCGTGACGCGAGCGCATCAGGTGGCGTTCACCCTCACGTGCTGTTGACCAGGACATAGCCACCTTTGTTTTCGACTGTTATCATGTGCACGCCTGGCGTAACGCTTATCGTGCCGGTGAGGTTCACAGTAGTCGGCACGACCACGTCAGTCGTGCCGGGCGAAACGTCCATCACGAAGATGATTGCCTTGTTTGTGAAAGTAACTGAATTGATGTTGTCGGGCACGTTTGCGCGGAACTCCAATTTTGATGGCTGACCAAGATAGTAGACGCTTTCTGCAGTGTCAGCTATCTTTTGGCCTAAGGCATGTGCTTGCTGAGTGTTCACCTGTGTTGCGGTATCCGCACTCTGGGAGTAAAAAAGCGCAATGAGCGGAATCACTAGTGCGAGGATGAATCCTATCAGAATCAAGTATTCCATCGCTGCTTGTGCACGCATACAGTCCCTCCTTTTGATGATACTTTGCTTACTTTCCTTTTAAAGGTGACGGACGGAAACGTGCCGTGTTCGTGCTCACTTTAGTTGCGACACGACAAAGTTCGCCAATTCCTTATGCGGAGGAGCACCTAGCAGTTCCCAGGCATTGCCTTTACCCTGTGCGCTTGGTCGTGTCGAAAGAGGAATGCGGACAAAAAGAGAATAAAAAAGAAAATAAAAAGTTAGGTTTATTCAACCTTCTTAATCAATTCGCCGGAAACCGTGTGCGCGAGATCAGTGTCTGCGTTGATGTAGGTCAAGGAAATCGTTCCCTTAAACTTCGCGGCGGACGTCAATACTGGACTGCACGTTATTGTGTACGTGCCCTGCACACCGTTGTTCAGCGTAGCTGGTCCGGTTGTCACAGGTGACGTCGCGTCACATTCAGGCATCGCAATCGAAATGTTCTCCATTCCGAATCCGAGCGAGTTCTGGATTATCATCGTTGCCGTGGTCGTCGTCAACTTACTATCCAAGCACGGCGTTCCACTAGGCAAGAAGCACTTTTCAGGCAAGAACCTGTCCGGAGATAGAACGCCGAAATATGCCAATGCCGCAATTGCTGCAAGAACAACCAGAAGAGCCCATCCGTATGTCATCAGGAACTCCATGGCTGCTTGTCCTCTTTTTTCCATGTTATCACCTCAGTATATACTTTTGTAAACTTGTTGTGGGATTTGGCACTCTCTGATATTTAAATTTATTGTTTCGGTTGTTCATAAGTGTCGGGATAATGGGAGAATCACTGCTTGGCGGCACTGATGCTTTCAACGAGCCAGATTTGTGCTATCCAGCAATCGATGCCAGCATTGTGCCAAAGAACTTTGATGCAAGAAAAAACACGACAAGAGAGGTTCCTATAAAGATGGGAATGTACTTGACGCCTCCTTCAATAGAGCCTTTCTGGATGATGGCCACAATCATTGCGCTGAAGAATGAAGTGATGGTGAGCATGATCAAGGCGAAATTCTTGAAATCAGAAGGCGCGATAGAAATCGTGCTCAGCGAAAACAGCCCAAGGGACGAGCCTGAGGGAACATCAATAGAGCTCGTGATTGCGGTAAGTGTTGTGAGAAGTTGTAATGAAAGCGCCATGAGAAAGGGCGCCGCGAACATCACTGCAGAGGCAATGAAGATGACATAAGTGAGTATGTTGGCGCTCATTTCTTTGTTCAGGATGCGCGTTTCCTGGATGTTTATTGCCACATTATTGAGAATCTCGGCAAGGTCGCCGCCAGCATCAAGTCCCTCAATCAAGAGATTAATTGAGCGTCTTAATGTCTGCGAGTTGTACCTTCGCGACAATTTTGCAAGGGCAAGCCCCAAATCATCGCCCGTCATCACTTCCTTTGCCGTGATGCCGATTTCGTCCGCCAGCACGCCGAACTTCGGACGCACTGCATACCACAACGCCCTGTCAGGAGTCATGCCAGCGCGCAAGTTTGCGGAGGCGAGCTGCAAAAAATCAGGCAACACTTCTTCCATTGTTGCTCTGCGTTGGTATGAAATCAAGTCTAGCGTGATGAACAGGAAGAACCAGCAGCCAGAGAGCACGAAAAAGAACGCGATAACCCACGCAAGGACGGCCATCAGGCTCAATGACAGCACAGGGAACTGCTGCTGAAGGCCGTAACGAAAAATGATGAATCCCACAATGCCCAAATTTATTACGAGCGCGATGCGGAAGAGACGTTGCTCAAGCACTCGTTGCTGAATGTCCCAGCCCGCGCTCTCCAAAGCGCGAAGCACGATGTTCTTTGTCACAGATTCACCGAAGGCCGCGAGCTACGCACAACTGCCAAGAAGAACGCCTGGAACAATCCGAGGAAGACGGCAATGATGACGAGCGTGGTAAAGTCTATGTCAAGCGCAATCAAAGAGGAAAGCACAACCAGCATCGTAATCCCGAGAGAAGGCACGATGACCGCGAGCAGCATGTAAAACATCGTCAACGGATTGAGCTTTCTGCCGTACTTTCTGACCTCAATAAGGTGCTCATGGCTTATTTGTTGGACAGTCTCCTTGAGCCCTTGAACAACATCAGAGCCGGTTTTCAGCGCGTTGAGCACTTGCCACAGTACGCGTCGCAAGTCTGATGATGGCGTCAGATTAATGACTTCATTTAGCGCGTCGTCGAGATTAGTGCCGGTGTCGATGCGCACAAGAATAGAATGGAACTGTTTCCCGATTTTATCGAAGTTCTGGCTCACGCCGCGCATTGCGTCATAGAGCGAAAGGCCGCTCTGCAGCTCCACGACCATGAACCTTCCTGCGTCGACAATCTCGGTGTTGATGTCTGAGGTGATGCGTCGCGCACGAACGTCCGGGAGACGGAGAAAATACGCGAACGTGATGATGAACAGCACTGGCGCGATGACGAGGATGATGCGCAAAAAAGCAGGGGCTTTCGCCAGAAAACCCACTGAGATAAGCAGCAATCCAGTGGTCAGATAGAACGCCGAGAGAAATGTGCGCTTGACGAACTGTTCTGGCTTGAGGTTCAACCCGCTTTGTTTGAGCTTCAACTCAAGATTTGGGAGCGTGTGCGCAAGGCGCTTGAACAGCTGGGCCATTTACGAAAGCAGCTTCGAGAGCTTGCCTCCAGTGTAATACTGCGCCATGACATCGCCAACGCCGTCAACGGTGTTTATGTTCTTCTTCACGAGCCACTTCAGGATTTTCTCTTTTTCGTGCAAATGAGAGCGCAGCTCAGAGCTTGTGATGCCGGTATAGAGGTGGAGCGTGTCCATTATTGTGCGAGAATGCGTGAGATTGGTCATCTTGTCCTTGCGCAAATCATACTGCATCAGCACGCGAGGTTCTGATTCTTTGGTTATTTCAGCCACTTGGAAAGTGCGTCTGATGCCGGTGCGTCGGTTTCTCGTTTGAACAACTATCATGCTCAACGCGGGCAACATGCTCTTCGGAATCTCGATTGGCGGATTCGTGAGCCGCGTGATTGTTTCTTCTGCGTTGTTGGCGTGCACGGTGGCATAGACACTGTGACCGGTGTGAATTGCTTCGAAAAGCACTTCTGCCTCTCGCTTCCGCCTGATTTCTCCAACAAGGATTCTGTCCGGACGCATGCGCAGGCTGTTGACGAGAAGCGCGAGCATATCAACACCACCTTTACCTTCTTGATTCGGGAGCCGTGTCACCATCGGAATCCATTGCAGGAATTTCGGCAGCTGCAGCTCTCGAGTATCCTCGATTGAGATTATGCGTTGGTTTGGCGGAAAGAAAGTGCAGAGCGCGTTGAGGAAAGAAGTCTTGCCTGTCGCAGTGCCTCCAGAAACCAGCACAGAAAGTTCGTATTGGATGGCTTCCCAGATGAACGCGGCTGCGCTCACGTTGATGGTGCCTGTTGAAATGAGGTCGGTGATTGTCCAGGGTTTGCTCGCGAACTTACGCAGCGTGATTGTATTACCCTGCGCAGAGATTGGCATCAATGTAGCGTTGACTCTGTCGCCCGTGGCAAGGTTGGCGTCCATCAATGGTTCGAGGATATTGAGCTGTCTGCCGACTTTTCTTCCGATAGAGCTCGCGTAATGTTTCGCCTGCTCCTCGCTTTTCAGCTGGATGTTCGTCCTGAGCCAGCCCCACTTCCGATGGTAAACCCAAACAGGTTCTTCGGCGTTATTGACTGCGACCTCTTCCAATTGGGAGTCATACATCAATGTGTCGAGCTCGCCAAGGCCGAAACTGCGCTGCATCACGAGCGCGTGCAGGAATGTGAGAGTTTTCTCGTCAGTGTCAGGGAAATATTTCTTTACGAGCTTCTGCACAGTCTCGTCAAATCTTGCCTGCAGTGCGTTAGGGTTCTTCTGCTCGGCGATATCCACAGGACCTAACTCTACGGTGCTGATGAGATCTTGTCTGATGCGTTCGATGACGAGTTCTGTCGTGGGGCTCACGGTTCGCGTGTTCAGATGGTAGATTGGGACGTAGGATTCTGACACGCGCTGAATCGTGACCGTGACGGTGAGCTGGTTGGCAGTGAACTGGTAACTATCAAGTACGCCCGCCTCCTTTTTCACCTCCATAACCCACCTCTTTGTTTTACTGCAATTTCGTGACTAATTCCTTGACTTGCTTTTCGAGCGCGCCCCTGCGTTCAGTTACTGCGCGCATATCCTTGTTCAATCGCTCGAGTGCTGATTCGAATCTTGCTTGATCCATAAGCGGCAAGGTCTGGCCCCTGCCTAAGAGAGTACGCACGGCACGTTTGAGCGCGCGTTCCTCGTTCGCGATTGCCGCGAGCAGGTTCGCGATTTGCGTTCTTCGAGAGAGAAATTTCTTCAAGCTTAGCACTGAAGCTTTCTCGATGCCAGGTGAATTCTTGAGCTTGCCTATGATTTGTTGGTGCGCACGCTTGACTGCGGCGTGGTTCTGCTGGTTTTCTTTCTTGAGTGTTTCATAGTCCTTTTGGTCTTTCGCCAATTCGTCGTGGAATGATTTCGCTTTCGCCTTGAGAAGCTTGAGCTGTCCTTGCACCTTCGCGTGCAACGGCTGCTTGTTATTCATCAGCTTGACGAGGCGCTTGTCTAGCAGCTGCGAGACCTTCTTGAGCTTGGATTCCAGTATCTGCTCGTTTTTGTCGAGCATGCTTGCTTCTCGTTCCTCGAGGTCGATGATTTGGTTTGCGGCGACAAGGTCTGCGAGTGCCTGCGTAAAAATTCCCTTGACATCCTTGCGTTCTTTCTGCAGGTGCTGCGTGATTGACTCGAACTTGTCAATCATTTCTGAACGCGTAGAGATGAGCTGCTTGTCAGTCATGTGGTGTTCGGACTCCAATGACTTTAGTTTTTTGACATCGCTCGAGGAAAGTTTGCGAGTGATTAACGGCTGCAGGGTGTTGATTTGGTCTTCGAGACGATCAAGATAGCTCAACACGCCGCCTGTGCGGTCCTCAAATTCGCGTTTTTCGAGCAGAAGCGCGTTGACGTTCTTGTGCTGTTCCTTTGTCACGACTGTTTTCTTTACAAGATAGGTCTTGGCAATACGGTATTCAATGGTGATTAACCCGCCGTCTTCCAGCAAAGACGCCCAGTCTTCTATTACTCTAGGCGCAGCATGGAGTTTTTTGGCGGCATCCTGCACAGAAATCTTGTCCTGGGACTCGATGAGCTCGCGGAGCTGGTCGACCCCCGTAGTAATCGCGGGCATACGCGTTCAAGCACGAAGTGCTTTATTAAGCTTGCGCGCGCACAATATATAGACCCACGAGCGTGTCGGGATAATGACGGAGAAATGGTTTCTTGTGAGCAATCCGGCCAATGCGTCGGGCGTCCAGAACGTGCTGCCGAACGCGAGCAGTTTCTCGAGCAGGACGACGCAACGCCCGCGGACGGTTGCGGGGTCGAATTCCTCCATCACGAGCAGTCCGTGCGGTTTCAGCACGCGGTGTATCTCCTTGATGGCGCGCGTCTGGTGCCGGATGTGATGGAACGCGTCGGTGCAGAACACGACGTCGAATGATGCGTTGGAAAACGGCATCTGTTCTGCGACGCCCGCAACGACCGCGATATCTTTCGCTTTCGCCTTTGCGCGCATGCCGGCAGAGGGATCAAGGATGAGGACTTTCTTGACAAGCGGCCTTATTTTTTGCGCCAGCACGCCCGTGCCGCCGCCGACATCAAGGACCCGGTCGTTTTTCTTGAGGTTTGCACGCGCGATGAGCTGTCGCGTCGGTGGTTTTCGGAAGAGATCATACCCGTGCGCGAGGACGTCAAAGCGCGCCATCAGCCGTAAACGAGTTCAATCACGTCGCCATCTCGGACGCTGTATTGCAAGAAGTTTGGGTCTTGCGCGCCGTTGACCTTCGTAGTTAGCGTGCCAGTGCAGGATTTCAGGACGTCAATATCTGTGAGTGTGACTTTCAAACCGATTGACTGGAAGAACTTTCCGACTGTGATGTCTTCGGCTCTCTGTACTGCACCCTCGACGAGAAAGATGAGAAGGAAGAGCAAACGTTTCATTCATTCACTTTGGAGCGTGCGGTTGTGATGTGGCGCGCCGTGCCTTGGACACGTGCGGCAAACGCGTCAGCGTACTGCTCCTCATCCTGGACTGAAGAGAGTTTGGCAAAGAACGCCACCGGGCTGACCGATTGAGTGAGCTTCGTGGCAAACGTGAGCCACGACGATTTGTGCACGAGATGACCGAGCTCGTGCAGCAGCACGGCTTCAATTTCTTTTTCGGTGAGCAAGTCCATCAATCCGACTGAGATGAAGATGGCTGGCTTCAATGAGCGGAACGAGAACGCGATGGGCGTGGCCGTGTCGAGCGTGTGGACGCTAGGCGTGCGGACGCCATACTTCCGTGCGCGCGAAGCAATTTTTCTCTGCAGTGTTCTGTTGCGGAATTGAAGCGCGCCGAATCTGCGCAAATACAAATGCGGCAGCAGAAGGTAACCGAGCAATCCCACGCTTACGATTACTCCTGCAATCAGGAAAGGTGCAGCAAAGAGAAGTGTCTGCGTTGTGCAAGAGGCCATTGCGCAACCGCTTGAATACGCGATGGCCGCGACCGGAATGAGCAGCAGCGCGATGTGCGCGTAGATTAGGAAGACTTTAGTCGGGACGCTCACGGCTTTCTTGCTGCGCTGCAGCACAAAATACGCCGCGAGCACGGCAGTCACGATAATCATGACGTTTGCCGGTGTTGCGATGCTTGCAATGAGCCCCATGTTTTACTTCTTTTTGTTGAATCTGTCGTTGAAATAGTTGACCGCGATAGGTCCAAAAGCGTCGATGAGCTTGTCGACGGCGCTCTTTACGACGCTCTGTTCGAATTCATTGCGCGTCTTTGTTGGAAAATAAGTGTAGCGCGTGCCGCCTCGAGCGGTTTCAGCGATACGGTTGACGATATTTTTTTCGTGCAAACGGTCAAGCAGGACTGCGATGGAGCTTAACGCAACTTTGCGTTTTTTCTTCAGGATGTCGTGGATTTGGCGCACTTTCATTTTTTTGTCTGGCCAAATGACTTTGAGAATGTCCGCTTCCAAAGGGCTGAGCAATGCGTTGACTTCGAGTTCTTTCATACGCGCTTCGTATTCTGCCGAGTATAAATAGTTTACGCATTCTGTAACGTATTCACAACGCTTAAATAGGAGAAGCGTTACGATATGTGTAACAGGCGAAGAACATAATGTTTATATATCAACACAAACGCGTCAACAATAGGGGTGTTGCATGGCAATAAAAGTCTTTCAACCAGGAGAAGAGCCTGTGAAACCAACGAAAGAGCATACTGTGAAAACAGAAGCTCACGCAACAAAAGAACAAGCGGAAACGCCTGCAAAGATACACGTGCCTGAATCAGCACATCATCACGCTGAACACGTTGGAAAGACATCTGTATCTTCTCTCGAGAAATTGAGCATGCTACTTGTCGCGGTTGTTGCGCTCGTCATTCTATTCAATCAACTGCAAATTCTACAGCTTGACGCTTCGCTTGCCGGCGGCTCGGGCGCGGTTGTTTCAGGCGTTGTCGCATCGAAAGGCTCCGGCGGCGTCAAGCTTGAGGCATCAGACGATGTCGTCAACAGCGTCATCAAGGAACTGCTTCCGACAGGCACGCCGCAAGATTATGGAGTGGAACTTGGCGTGAGTTTCGACGACCCGGTCGCGGGCTTGAACGTGCTGGCACGACTCGACCGCGCAATCCCGACGACTTCCTTGACGCCTGAAGAGAAAGAGCGCTACATCCAAGTCACCAGTCACATCAGCTGCGAATTCTGCTGCTCGGCTCCTGCAGTTACTGACGCGAACGGTCGCGATTTGTGCGGTTGCAGCCATTCTGCCGCGTTCAGAGGACTCACGAAATACATTGTCAAGAATCATCCCGAGTGGACGAACGACGAAATCTACTGGGACCTCACGCGCTGGAAGGCGATGTTCTATCCCAAGAATATGGTTGAGAAGGGCGTCGCGCTCGTGAACAACGGGCTCGAGCTCACGGCCGCGTCCCTGAATGACAATCAACTTTTGCAGAAATTGCAGGCAGGAAACACAGATATTGGTGGAAGCCTGGATAGCTTGCCTAATATGGTCGGTGGCTGCTGATGGCAGACACCAAGAGGTTACTACAATGAACAAAACAATGATTATCGCGGTTGTGCTGGGCATTTTGCTCGTCCTTACGGGAGTGCAGGCGTTCCAAATCAACGCGATAAAGGAAAAAATAACCGCGGGCGGCGTGTCCGTGAAGGCTGCAACGGGCGGTGCGAGCGTGCCGTCCGGACTTGCGAATCTGCCGACTATGGTTGGAGGTTGTTGACATGAACAAAGCACTTATGATGTTGGCGCTTCTGGCGCTTGTGGGATTGGTGTTTGTCTCGGGCTGCGCGTCAGGCAGTTCGTCGTACGATCCGCCTTCCGGGCCAGTTGGTGGCGGCTGCGGTGTCGGCGCGGGAGTCGAAGAAGACCCGTGCGCCACGGATGACGGCGTCGAAACATTTTCACTATAACACGCGAGGATAAATGGATCGACACGAGCAGCTTCGCCTGAAGCAGGAACAGAGAAACACTGAACGCGAAGCCGCGCTGAGTGCAAAACTTTCTGCTGCCGCGTCTCGGAAACGTAAGCTTCTGTGGGGCATTGGTTCTCTCTTGGTGGTCGTTGCGGTCATCGCAGGAGTGATGTTCGCGCTACCGGGCCGTCTGGACAAGTTTGCCTCTTGCCTGTCTGAAAAAGGCGCGGTGATGTATGGGGCAATCGAATGGTGTCAATACACCAAAGAACAGGCAGGCATGTTCGGCAAGAGCTTCAAATATGTCGATTACAAGGACTATCGTGACCTGCCCGGCATCAAAAAGACGCCCACGTGGCAGATCAACGGACAACTCTATGAGAATGTCCAATCGTTAGAGCGCTTGTCCGCATTGACGGGGTGTCCGCTATGAGCCATCATAATCTTTTTACTCCCATTCATATAGTGCTTTCTGTTTTGATTGGTGTTGTGCTGTTGTTCAATGCGTACCAGATTTCAACGGTGAACGAGCTTATGTCAGGTCCAGAAACGCCGCAGCTTGAGGTGACACTCATTTCTGTTGAATGCAAAGACTGTTTTGATCTCGTCTCAGTCTATAATCAATTGAAGGCGAGCAAAGAGTTTGATGTTGAAGTGACTGAGCTTTCCAGCACGGACACGCGCGCGCAACGATTGATACAGGAGAATAACATAATTCATCTTCCTGCCATCGTAGTTGAAGGCGACACGAGCAAGGTGCAACTGCAGGGTTTCGTGCAAAGCGGCGACGCGCTTGTCTTGCAGTCTCCAGCGCCTTATTATGACGTGAAGTCAGGTGGCGTGGTCGGACTTGTTTCGTTACAGTACGTGCTTGCAGAAAACTGTCCGAACTGCACTGATTTGACGCTCATGAGCCAGCAGCTGAAACAGATTGGTATTGTGGTTGTTAGTGAAAAAACGTTCACTGCATCGAGCGCGGAAGGCAAGCAACTGATTGAGACATATTCCTTGACAAAATTGCCGGCCGCGATTTTTTCTTCTGACGCAGGGGCATATGACTCGTTGCAGCAAACCTGGACGCAAGTCGGCGACATCGCGCCGGACGGCAGCTACATCATGAGAGTCATCAGCCCGCCGTATTACGATATTTCAAGTAAGATGATTAAAGGGCAGGTCAACCTGATTTCATTGGTCGATGGCACATGCGCTGACTGCTACAATGTCTCTATGCACAAATCGATTTTGCAAAACTTCGGCGTGTTTATCTCGTCAGAGAAAACACTTGACATCAATCTCCCTGAAGGCAGGAAAATCGTCGACCAATACAAGATTACTGCTGTGCCAACGATTGTGATGCAAGGCGACCAGGCATTGTATCCTGCAATCGTCCAAGTGTGGACAAGTGTCGGCACTGTGGAGACTGACGGCGCGTATGTGTTCAGGAACATTGAGCAATTGCAAATGAAGTACGTTAATGTGACGGGATAAAATGGCATATAGCATATGCAGAATCGGCGCTTCTGCAATGCCTCGGGGCTCACGATGAGCCCCTATGGCATCATACGCGCGGTGAAACATCCCTTTGACATTGCCGTGCAAAAGACGCGCGACGCGCTCGCGAGCCACGGCTTCGGAATTCTTCATGAGATTGATGTTCGCAAGACCTTGAAGCAGAAACTAAACGTAGAGCATCCTAATTACGTGATTCTCGGCGCATGCAGGCCTGATTTGGCGCACGAAGCGTTACAAAAAGACAGATTGATGGGCCTGTTCATGCCGTGCAATGTCGTCGTGTACGAAGAAAATGGAAGCGTCTTTGTCGCGGCGCACGAGATTGTGAAAGTTGCAGGACTCTTGGAGAATGATGAATTGCGCGGCGTGCTGGCGGGTGTAGAGAGTTTGTTGCGGAAAGTTGTAGAGCTCGTCTGAAGACGCGTACAGTTAATCTTCGCCTATGCTCGACACTTCTCTCAGAAGGTCTTCTGCGCCCTTGGAAACGTCTTTCTCTACTGCGCCTTTGCCGCAGTACGGGCACAGGTTTGGCTGCTTCGACATTTCGAACTTGAACTTGCAGCTCGTGCACCAGAATTTTGGTTTGTCCATGCGGTTCGACGATGATTTCGTGTTTATATAGTTTATGCTGGTGCAGTCACCAGAACGTTTTTAAAGCAGAACTGTTACAGAATTTGTATGAGATGGGTACTGTATCTTGTGGTGATTTTGCTGGTCGGATGCGCTTCTGAAGCGGTCCAACTGACGGGAAAGACGAAAGAGTTTGAGCTCACTGCAAGCAGTTTTGAATTTGAGCCGGCGCTTATCACGGTGGCTGCAGGTGACCACGTCAAGCTGTTGGTGACAGCCGCCGACAAGGACCACGGCCTCGCCCTTCCGGCGTTCGGTGTCAATACAAAGACGCAAAAAGGGATAGTCACAATCATAGAGTTCGACGCGACGCGGCGAGGACTTTTCGAGTACCGCTGCAACACGTTCTGCGGGTCTGGTCACGATGCAATGATTGGGGCAATTGAGGTGCAATGATGAAACAAATCTTGGCAATACTTTGTTTGTTGCTGCTTGCAGCGTGTGCTGCGCAACCTGCGGCAACATCTGCACGCACCGCACAAACCCCTGCAATCCCTCAATCTGAACCATCAGTGCCTGCGCCGCAACCTGCGCCCGTGCCATCAGGAGTGACGAGCACTATTGGAGGACAGACTTCTTCTGCGGAAGGAATCCAGCCGACTGGCAACACAAAGAACTTCATCATGACTATTGATGGTGATGGTTATCAGCCGCCAATTTTGACGGTGATTCCAGGCGATCGCGTCAAAATCACCATCACGAACGAAGACTCAAAGGAACATGCCTTTATTTTGAAGGAATTTGGCGTTGACAAAGCCGTTGCTATCGGCGGCGCGATGGTGGTGGACTTCACTCCGTTGCAAAAAGGAGAATTCACGTGGACTGAACGCGACGGCTCAAAGGCCGGCACTTTGATAGTTGGTGGCAAGACCTGATGCTGCAATCGACAGTCAACGCAGTCAGGCACGCGGTGCACGTCTTCGCGACGCAACCGTGGCTTATTTTGCTTTCGTCGCTGCTTGACGTGCTGTTTCTTTTTGTGTACGGCTTTGTGACTGCGTTTCCCCGCAACGACTTGATTGTCAATGGCCTAAACCTTGCGAGCGCAATAAGTCAAGTGCTGCAGACTGCAGCTTCGCGATACGAAGTGCCGACATTGACGCAGGTGCTTTTTGATCCTGTTGCGAAACCTCATCTCTTTGGTGTTATCATGTGGCTGCTCGCGCTGTTCATTGCGTCATTCCTCGTCTATGTAATTTTCCAGGCGGCCGTGTGGAAGCTCGCAGGACTGCCTCGCAAGTGGACAGCCCATTTTGTGCAGTTTGTGCAGGTGAACCTTGTCTGGCTGTCTTTGCTCGGGCTTTTGCGCGTCGTGCTAATGATTGTTGATTTGCGCAACACGATGGCGCAAGCGTTGACAGACATTCCTGCGTCTCCCGTGTTGCATTATGTCGTGCTCGTTGTGATGGCGCTAGTTGCGTACATGATGATCATCTCTTACGGAATGCTGGCAAATCATTCTTGGTGGAACGCAATAAAGCATGCGATTAAGCACGCTTTCACATTGCGCGTGCTCACGCCGTGCCTTGCGTTGCTGGTATGCTTTGCGCTCGTGAATTTTTCATTGCGTTGGGTGTTGTTGAGCAGTGAGACGTTCGGTGTGCTCTTGAGCGCGGTAGTTGTGTTTCCATTGATTTATTTTGCACGTCTCTACATCGTGAACGCGGTGAGCCATGTTCGTTAACAATCTTGATCCCGTCTTTTTTTCTCTCGGCCCGCTAACGGTTCGATGGTATGGTGTTTTGTATCTGCTAGGCGTGCTCGTTGTTTATTGGTATGTGCGCAACGAGATTAAGAAAGGACGACTGCCAACAACAGTCAAACGGTTCGATGATGTGTTTTTCTGGATTGTTGTAGTGATGGTGCTCGGCGCGCGTTTGTTTGAGGTGATTTTCTATAATCCTTCGTACTATTTTACGAATCCGTTGAAAATATTGGCTGTGTGGGAAGGAGGCTTGAGCTTCCACGGTGGATTGATTGGAGTGTTGCTTGTTGTCCTTTGGTGGTGCCGGAAGGACAGGATTTCATTTTGGCAGGTGGCGGACGCGTTCGTTGTTCCGGCCACGTTGGCGCAGTGCTTTGGGCGTTTGGGAAATTTCTTTAATTCAGAACTGGTCGGGACGCCATTCTCGGGCGCGTGGGCGACAGTCTATGCTGCTGTTGATGACGTTCCACGGCATCCGGTTCAAGTGTATGAAATAGTCTACAATTTGATTATTTTTGTCGTTCTTTTTTCATTGCGCAAAAAAGTGAAGCCAGGCCAACTATTTGCGCTGTTCCTAATTCTTTACGGCGCGTTCAGGTTTGTGGTTGAGTACTTCAAGGTGCCGGAAGTTCTCTACATTTTGACTTTAGGGCAGTGGCTGAGCGTCGTGATGGTGGTTGTGGGAGTTTGGTTGTGGTTTCGTAAGAGATAGATTATTTTCTATATAGAAAATATATAATCTCCAGTTCCACAAATTATAAGAACCCCGACCTGCGCTAATAGTAAAGAAAGGGGGATTCATCATGGAAAAAATCAATCCGTTCGACAACGCAAAGAAGCAACTAGGCAAGGTTGCTTCAATTCTCAAGCTCAACGACACAGAGCTTGAACTGCTCGGCACGCCAAAGCGCATCATCCAATTCTCATTTCCAGTCAAGCTCGATTCAGGCAGAATAAAGCTGTTCCAAGGGTATCGCGTGCAGCACAACGACGCACGCGGTCCGTTCAAGGGCGGCATTCGTTATCACCCACAAGTAGATTTGGATGAAGTCAAGGCATTGGCGTTCTGGATGACCATGAAGTGCGCGGTCGCGGGCATTCCGTACGGCGGCGGCAAAGGCGGTATCATTGTTGACCCAAAAAAGTTGAGCAAGGACGAACTTGAGAATCTATCTCGCGGCTACATGCGCGAACTGCACCCGTTTGTAGGTCCTGACAAGGACGTTCCTGCGCCTGACGTTTACACCGATGGCCAAGTGATGAGCTGGATGCTAGATGAATACGAAAAAATCAAGGGTGCTCACGCTCCTGGACTGATTACGGGCAAACCTTTAGAACTCGGAGGCTCGAAAGTTCGCGATTACGCAACCGCGATGGGCGGCGCAATTTGTTTGCGCGAATTGATGAAGAACCTGAAGAAGAAATCGCACGGCTCAACTGTGGCGATACAAGGTTTTGGAAACGCGGGCAGCTTCATGGCGAAAATACTTTCCTCGTGGGGATACAAAATCGTCGCGGTGTCTGACTCGAAAGGAGGCGTTCACAACGAGAAAGGACTCAAGTTTGACGAGGTTGTCGCTCACAAGGAAAAAACAGAGTCTGTTGTAGGCTTCCGCGGCGCAAAAAAGATTTCGAACGAAGACATCCTGACGCTCGATGTCGATGTCTTGGTGCCTGCTGCCTTGGAAAACCAAATCACGCACACCATCGCGCACGCAGTCAAGGCACCGATTATCGTCGAACTCGCGAACGGCCCAACAACGCCGGACGCGGACGACATTCTGCGAAGGAAGGGAGTGCACTTGATTCCGGACATTCTTGCGAATGCCGGCGGAGTTTCAACATCATACTTTGAGTGGGTGCAGAACTTGCAAGGTTACTACTGGAATGAGAAGGAAGTGCTTGACAAGCTTGATGTTTTAATGGTCAATGCGTTCACGGACGTCTTCAATGCGTCCAAGCAGCACCGCGTGGACATGCGCACCGGCGCATTCGTGGTTGCAGTGCAAAAAGTGCTGAAGGCAGAGAAGCTGCGCGGCAGATTGAAGTAATCAAAGACGCAACAGCCTGTTCGCGGCAAGATCGCGCTTTCTGTCACGCTCGAAGTCGTGCCGGTACAGTTCGCCCAGTAGTTCCTGCTCAATTCCCCAAGGAGATTTGTTCATCGCGGTGGCCTTGTTCGCGCGACCGACTGCCGCATCGATGCTCTCGATGAGTTCTTGTGTCGCCTCGGTCACGAACTTGCTTACCACGAGACGCAGGCCGTCAGTATAACCGCCGAGAAGCCTCTGGTACTCGCGTTTCGTGGCGAACGAGGAGAAAAAAAGGTGGTAGCGGAACGTTCCGGGGTGCGCCGTGTCGAACGCGCTCGCATGCACAAAGATTGCAGGCATGCCGTAAGAGCGCCCTTTCTGCTATAAAAACATTCAGCGACTGCAGAAGCCGTATTCACAATCTTTATAAATCGCCCTCAAGGTAATGAGTTATGGTCTGGTGGAAAACCACATTGTTGGTGTTGAGTTCAGTTCTCTTAGCGCTCGGGCTCATCTCCATGGTCGCAGTGATAGCGTTGGGCAACGTGACTTCTGCGTCAACTGTTGACAAGATAAAGTCCGCGCTTTCGCCTGAAGACAGCCAGAAAGTGGCAGACCAGTATGCGCAAACTTACCCGTGCGGCGTTATTGGCTGCTTCAAAGACGCGCCTGAACAAGGACTGGCGCTCGTGCTGTTGAGCAAGAAAGCGCACGACTGGTATGAGGGTTTGGTATTGCAGTTCGTTGTAGTCGTGCTCATTTCGCTCTTGCTCGTCGTGTGGCTCGGCCACAAATGGTGCGGAAGGCTGTTTGCTGCGGCAATTCCATGCTTGATTGCGGGACTTTTCGCGTTGCTTGCGTTTGCTGAGAGCGCAGTATTGGCGTTCGTGCCTTTGGATGGCAAAACTTATGCCGCGCCAGCACTGGATGCTTTGTTTGGTTCGTTCGCGGTGTGGTACAGCATCATATTCGTCATCGGACTCGCGCTGCTGTTCGCGGGCTTTTTCGTCAGAAAATATGAACATCGGGGTGTTGAATGAAAAAGGTTATCGGACTCATAATCGTCGGGCTATTTTTATTGGTGGCGTGCGGAGAAACAGTGCCGCCGGAAGAAAATGT
Source organism: uncultured Methanosarcinales archaeon (assembly GCA_964360075.1). Lineage (GTDB taxonomy): Archaea > Nanobdellota > Nanobdellia > Woesearchaeales > ARS49 > DSQK01. Next base: position 181 of record CAYHVU010000015.1, on the reverse strand, counting down.
GACTGAGCCGACAAATGACACAATAAACCCGTTCTTGAACCCGGGCTATCACGAAATCACCATCGACGGCTTCGCGTACACACCCAAAGCGATTACCGTGTACCAAGGCGACCGTGTGAAGTGGATCAACAACATGCAGTTCAAGAAGAACATCTGGATTTGGGTCCAGGAACCTTCTCCA
>CAYHVU010000014.1:0-18808 GCA_964360075.1 uncultured Methanosarcinales archaeon | reverse complement strand
CAACAACCCTAAAGGGCTGCCAAAATACTTCCATTATTTATGAGATTAGCTATAAGGAGGCAGTAAAGATGAACGGGAAAGTAAAATTTTTCAACGTTTCAAAGGGATTCGGCTTCATCGCGGGTGAAGACGGAAAAGAATACTTCGTCCACCTGACCGGGCTCATGCCGGGTATTGAACTGAAAGAGAATGACGAAGTCTCCTTTGAGATCGAGCAAGGAGACAAAGGTCCGAAAGCGGTCAAGGTCACGAAAGCGAAATAATTTTTTAAAGTTTTTATGATTGCGATACTCGGTCCCGCCTATCAGCAGCCCCGCCGTCCGAAAGCCTCACATTACCTTTTTATAGCCCGCTTCGCACATTCGTGGCAAAGGGAGGTGTGGCTTGGTCTATACAAATGTCTGCAAGACGTCTGACGTCCCTCTGGGAAACATCCGCGCGTTCAAGGCGAACGGGAAGGATATCGCGAACGTCGACGGCACGTTCTACTGCATCAACGGGCACTGCACGCACAAGGGCGTCAAGGACGTCTGGCTGCGTCCCGAGACGACGGGCAAGGAGACGCAGTGGGGCGACCTGAAGGAATGCATCAGGCTCTCGCAGGACATCGAGGGCGTGCTGCCGTGCGTTGATTTCGCGCACCTGCACGCGCGCTACAACGGCATCAACAACACGACCGAAGAATTCAGGAGTTTTGCTATGGCTTCATGAATTTCTTTCTTAAGAATGATGAGAAATACTTGCCATATCGTTTCTGTATTCCCGGTAATTGCCAGTCTGTAGGTTTTATGATTCTGCGACATTGTTCCGAACCGCAGTTGCACTTAAATGGCTTAAAATGCGTTTCAGAAAATGCGTAGTCGATGAGTAATTCGTCGCCGGGCGCGATATCTCTGATCGCAATAAGTCGAATTGGGTTGGTACCATCAACGCCAAGGTTTGGTTCGCAGGAATGGTTTCCTGTTCCACGCGTTAATTCTTTTTTTGTGGTAGGACAAATGAAAAAATCATCATCAATTTGAATGCCATAGTGTCCAAGTTTTGATTGATATTTGTCGATCTCTGAACGAGGAACAATCACTCCGCCGAGCATCGTAATGACTTCTCCTTTTACCATCGGTTGAATCGCGAACACACCCATCCCTTGAATAGATGACTGTTGCGTACGAGCCTTAGGCGTTAACCATCGATGATTCCAGTACTTATGAAGGTCATCCATACGATTCAGGTAATCAGTCCCATTTAAAATACTTTATTACACCTCTTCAGAAAATCTCCACCTTCTCCTGCAGTCTCAACAACGATTCGTTCAATGCGTCCAATGAAGCGTTACTTCCTCCACAATTCCTTGCCGTTCTTATGGATCTTGGAAATGCGGTGCAATCTTCACATTTGGGCGGTCACACGAGAATCGCGTTGATCTGGCCTTCTTGACCGGGGCGGTTAGTAACCCGTGCCTTGCCTTTGTCCGTCTCGATAAGCGCACCCTTTGTGAGGATGTTGCGTCGCACGAAGTGTCGGTTTGCCGGGTTGCCCGTCACGATTTTGATGGTTGCCTTGACGTATTTTTTCGTCTTCGGGTCAAAGAGATTAGCAATGTTTGAAGTGATAGTGTGCACCTTGCGGTTTCCGCCCTTAGTACGCACATCCTCGATGGCGAGCGCGCCGACACGAGTCATCGTGGCGTGATTGCCTCGCTCGTAGAGCTTTTTGCCGCGGTGCTCCTTCTTTCGGCCACCGGTGGCAGTGCGTTCCTTGATTGCGCGTTGGATAACGACCATAGACGAATACGCCTAGGGATTCTTTATAAAGCTTGCGTTGTTCATTCCGTGGTTCTTCCGGTTCATTCTTAAGCGTCTACGTGGTTCTTCCGCCAGCGCCGGAAACTTTCCGGTTTTTTCTCAGAAACACACCTAAAAGGCATTCACGTATTCTTTTTTGAGGTGGTCCAAATGGGACTCGGAACATTCGTAAAAAACTTAGCAGTGTACGGCACGCTTACGGTGGGCTGCCTGTACGGGCTCGCATCGTGTGAGCCGAGAACATACAACCGCAGCGAATTGAACAGGACGGCAGACAAGGGTCTGGAGTGCGTCCAGAAAGGCATTCACGTCGCTGAATATGGGCTCGATACGCTCGATAAGAAAATCGAGGAAAGCAGGGAAGAACTCAGAGGTGAGGAAAAATGATAGCGGAAAATGATGGATATCATAGTCTTGCCGATAGGATTCGCGGATACGCCATGTCCGAAAAAACACCTGATTGGCATAAGGAGGCACTGTCCCTCCTTGAGAAAAACGCGCGTGCGCTGCATGCCGTCGTCGACTATGCGATCTGCATCGCAACGCAGGTGGCAGATGTGGGAGAACGTCAGCGCGCTCATTTCCTGCCAGCTTCCCGAAAAGGGATGCATCTTGCGGCGCGATGCCTTGACTCAATCGCGGGAACGGCTCTTGCGTCGGGCGTCGTCTCAAGGAATCGGTATGCGATAGCTTACCGAGCCCTTGACCAGGCATTTGACAAGCACCATGGGATGTATGGTGAGACCTGCGCGCTGTTGCGGGGCGCCCTGCATGATGAGGAGACTCTTCTTGACGAGCGTGAAACAATCGACGGGTTCATCGGGGATTGCGCCAAGGATTGGAAAGACCGATGCGCTGACGTCGAGACGTATCACGCGCAGGCGGACGATCCTCGTCTGGAGCGATGTCTGCGCGAAAAAGAGCATGAAGTCGAGCTCATCGGGGCCGATATCCGCGCCGGCGACCTGGCGCTTACGCATTGCGAATCAGTCTATGAGAGCGTGAGGACTGTCGTGCAGCTGTACCGGCAATTCGAGCTAGAGCTGAAAGAAAACATGCGCACGCTTGAGCTGTTTCGCGATCGTTACATCAAAAACGATCCCTCGGGGCACATCGAGAAATGCGTTCGCATGCTGCACAAGTATCAGTGCCTTATCGATAAGATAAAGACCACGCGCTCGCAGTATGATGCGCGTCTATCAGCGGTAACTAATCTCAGTATCGTTCCGTTGTCGGAGTCAATCAAGCAGTCGAGCCGCACGGCAAAGGAGCAAGGCGACCGGAACGACGAGACGATGTCGAAAACACGCGAAAGCGTCGAGGAGATCCTGCAACGCAGGAAAAAGCATTAGGTGCGATCTTCAATTTCTTTTTTTATTTCTTTGATGAACAGCTCAACAGACTTCGGCGCGTGCTGCTTGCCGTTCCTCGTGCGCACGGCGACGGTCTTGTCCATTTGTTCTTTTTCGCCAACAACGAGAATGTACGGCACTTGCGCCAATTGTGCTTCTCTGATTTTCTTGTTCAGGGTTTCTGCAGACGCATCGATTTCAACACGCACGCCTGCCGCGTGGAGTTCTTTCACAACCTTTTGCGCGTAATGCTCGACCTTTTCCGAAATCGGCAACACGCGCGCTTGCACAGGCGAAAGCCACGTTGGGAACTTGCCTGCGTAGTGTTCAGTCAAGAGCCCAACAAAGCGTTCGAACGTCGAAAGGATTGCGCGGTGAATCATGACGGGACGTTTCAATGAGTTGTCCTTGTCCACATATGTGAGCTCGAAGCGTTCCGGCATCTGGAAGTCCAACTGCACTGTCGAGAGGGTGAATGAGCGTCCCAAAGCGTCCTTGACATCAAAGTCAATTTTTGGGCCGTAGAACGCGCCGTCACCTGGCCTGAGGTCGTAAGGCATCTTTGCGGAGTCGAGGCTTTTTGCGAGAGCTTGCTCTGCCTGTTGCCACAGCTCTGCGCTGCCCATTGAGTCTTGCGGTTTTGTCGCGAGGCTTGCCTTGAGCTGCATCTTGAAGACATCCAAGTAAACATATTTGATGAATTCAAGCACGGCGTGAATTTCCTGCTGAATCTGGTCTGGTGTGCAGAAGATGTGCGCGTCTTCCATCTCCATTTTTCTCACGCGCGTCAATCCTCCGAGCGCGCCGCGCACTTCGTTTCTGTGCAAGGGAGTGTGGTCCGCAATTTTCAATGGTAGTTCGCGATAGCTGTGCGACCTGTTCTTGAAGATAAGACAGTGGGAAGGACAGTTCATCGGCTTGAGCGCGAATTCCTCATCATCTACGGTGAGCAAGAACATGTTTTCGCGGTAGTGTCCCCAGTGACCGCTCGTCTCGAAGAGTTTCTTGTTGAACAGTTGTGGTGTGAGCACTTCGTCATAGCCGCGCTTGAAGTATTCTTCGCGAATGAATTTTTGGAGTTCGTTGACGATGACCATGCCTTTTGGAAGGAAAAAGACGCTTCCTGGGCTCAAGTCGTGGAACATGAAGAGCTCGAGGTCTGCGCCTAGTTTTCTATGATCCCGTTTCGCGACCTCTTCCTGCAGAGTCGTCCACGCAGTCAAGTCTTTCGCAGAAGGAAACCCAATGCCGTACACGCGCGTCAATTGTTTGTTTTTCTGGTCGCCTTTCCAGAATGCGCCTGCTATTTTCAACAGCTTGAATGCTTTTATCAATCCAGTTCTAGGAATGTGCGGGCCTTCGCATAAATCGATGAATTCGCCGTCCTTGTACGCGGTCAATTTCTCTCCGGCTGCCGTGAATTCGTTTGCCAATTGCAGCTTGTACGCGTTGTTGCCTTGGTATGTCTTCACATCCGCGAGCGTCCAGTCTTTTTTCTCGAACGGGAAGTCAGCTTCGACAATCTTTTTCATTTCCGCTTCAATCTTCGGGAAGTCTTCCGGCGTAATTTTGAGATTGTCGAAGTCGTAATAGAATCCTTCTTCGATTGCAGGACCGATGGTGTTCTTCGAATTAGGATACAGTCGCGAGACCGCGTGCGCGAACACGTGCGCGGTCGAGTGCCAGAACGTCTGTTTGCCTGCGACTGAGTCCCACGTGTTGATCTTGATGTGTCCGTCTTCCTCAATCGGAATGAACAAGGAGCGTACTTTATTGTTGACTGTGATTGATAATGCTGCTTCTGCTAACTTCTTGCCGATGCTCAACGCTACTTCCGAGCCGAGAACGCCTTTTTTGTGCTCTTTTTTGGTGCCGTCAGGCAACGTCAACGTAATCGTGGACATACTCATTTCAGAAGGAATCTGCTTTAAAAGGCTTTCGAGGATATCTTCTTGTAGCCGTGCTCAAGCAGGTGATGTTCGATGTCAGCGTATGATTTGCCGCAGAGTAGTCCGCCCGCGAGAAATTCCTTGTGCTTGAGTTCTGCCAGACAGAAGTCAGGAGTCGTGAACGTTTCTGCCTCTTCCTTGTTCGCGAATTCGACATCCACGATGACAAGGCCATGCAATGTGCCCTGGAAAACGCCGATTTCAAGCGTGCGTCCTTTATAGGGATAGAAGTATCTGATTTTGTGGATTTTCTTTCCGTCCAGTTGCGCGAACGCATTGAACTCTTCCAAGGTGAGGTTGATAGTTTGTTCCTGGAACACGCCACTTTCGAGTTTTGATTTTTTTGTAATCTCGTACGTGTCGCCGTTCTTGCGCAAACGCACGACAGGATGCTCGGAAGTTTTCGGATAATAGACATCGATGACTTCTTTCTTTTTGCAGTTCTCGAGATCAGGCAACGATTTTGCGAGAAACATACGTTCGAATTCGAGCATGTATTTTGAGAAGTAATGTGGTTAAAAAAGGTTGTGGTCACAAAACCTTTAAATACTATAACAACCTATAGTTCGCTATGGCAACTACCATTCAAATTAGCGGCGATTTACAGAAAGAGCTGAAGAATCGCAAACTCCATGATAATGAGAGTTATGAAGCAGTCATTTGGGACCTAATCGAAGACACGATGGAATTGAGCGAAGAGACGAAGCGCGACATCGCGAAAGCGCGCGCAGACTACAAGAAAGGCAAATTCTACACACTTGAACAGGTCAAAAAGCGCTACGGTCTCTAAATGTACGATTTGCACTATTCAGAGCTCTCAATCAAGCAACTAGATAAGCTTGAAAGCAACAGCCGTGAACGCATCATCAAGTCGCTCGAACGCATTCGTGAACGTCCTGATGCATTTGTGACTCGTCTTGTGGGTGAATCATCTTATCGGTTACGTGTAGGAGATTATCGTGTTATTCTTGATTTGCAGAAGGATGTGCTGATCATTCTCGTGATTGAGGTCGCGAAACGCGAAGATGTTTACAAACGTTGACTGCGAACCTTTATAAAGCGCTTTTCGGCTTAAAAACGCATGAACCTCACGATCAAAGGGCACACGTTCGCGGCCATCACTGTGAAGGACTCGTTCAGCCGTCGAGCGATGCAGTACATGAACAACATCATCACGGTGTTGAAACAATTAGGCATTCCCGCAGACCAAGTTGACGTGGAATTGCAAGGTCTCGCGTCCAAGAAGGCTTCTGCGTCCGCGATTTGGTTCCTTGACGGTCACCGCATGCATTACAGCTACAATGGCTCTCAGAGTTTTGCAGAAAACCTCGCGGTTGTTTGGAAAGTGCTGGAGTGCGAGGTCGCTGACGTGATTGCGAACAAGAAAGAGCTTAGAGATTTCATCGGCGAATTTTCTGAAGAGGAAGACATCGACGCGCAGAGAAAGCAAGCGCGCGAAACCTTAGGAGTTGCTGCAGACTCTTTGAGCCTGGAAGAAATCGACCAGAAGTACAAGGAACTGGCAAAAAAGCACCATCCTGACCGCCACGGCGACATCGAAGAGTTCAAGAAAGTAAACGCAGCGCATAAGATTCTCAGAAGGGAATTGCACTAGCGCACGACGAAAGTGTTCGGCAGTCCTGCAAAGTCATTATCGCAAGTGATAATCTTTGCTTTATATTGCTGTGAGATCGCGAGCACATGGGCGTCGACAAGACTGAACTTTTCTCTGCTTTTCCTCTGTTTAACGTAGAGCGTCGCAGTATCGCGCGCAAGGTCCAAATCAAAAGGTGCAAGGGCGCCTAGTGTCATCATGGCACCTTTTGCATCTTCTACTGATGCGCCTGCGCGTTCGATACGAACTAGCACTTCTGCTGCGATGGCTCCGGTCGTAAAGATTGTCGCGTCTGCGGTTATGAGCGCACGGATTCGTCTTCCTTTTTCTGTTCCAAGAAAATAATCTATCCACGCAGAGCTATCGAACACAAGTTTAGTCATGTTCCGACCAGAATCGGTCTTCTTTCTTGTTGAACGGCTTCAATTGAGGAAATGCACCGAACCAATCGGTACGGATTTTCTTCACAGTCAAATCCACCGCTTCGCCTTCATGAATTCCTTGCTCGTTTGCGACATCTTTTGGGATGCGCACCATGAGCGAGCCGCCTATTTTTTTTGCATGTACAACCGTCATGGAAAAGTTAAATATGATGTTATATTTAATCTTTTCGTTCACAAAGAGCAACCTTTAAATACCCCTTACTATGAACTTTAGATATCTGGGTAATGGGAAACCATATCCAAATGTCGCGCGCAAGCGCGCACAGCTAGGCTGTGCGTCACAGAGCACCGAAGTGCTCTGCTGACACTATGAGGAAACACAATGGGTTATTATGATGTACCAGCGCAGCAATTGATTCTTCTCGTAGCGGAAGAGCTCAAGAAGAACGCCACCATCAAGGCTCCGAGCTGGGCGTCTTTCGTGAAGACCGGTGTCAACCGCGAACGCCCTCCGGTCCAGAAGGACTGGTGGCACATCCGCGCGGCATCGATGTTGCGCAGAATCGGCATGGTCGGTCCAATCGGCACAGCCAAACTAGCAAATCATTACGGCGGCGCAAAGAACTTAGGTCATCGCCCAGAAATGTTCAAACCTGCTTCTACTAACATCACGCGAAAATTGTTGCAACAGTTGGAAAAAGCCAGCCTTATCAAGCACGGCGCGAAAGGTTTCCACAAAGGACGCATGATTACGCCGAGCGGTCACAGCATGTTGGACAAGGCAGCGAACGAATTGGCAAAGAAACTCAACATCATAATTCCGAAGATGCCGCCTGCTCCGACAGCAGAAGAAGTCGCGGCGCAAAAGGAAGCGAAGAAGGCGACGGCAAAGAAGCCGAAGAAGCCAGCAGTCCAGGCATCAGCGCCTCAAACTCACCCCGCCCAGGCAGCTGCCCAGGTCGGTTTGGATTCGTCAGAGGTGAACTAGCATGGCGCGCTACCGACACCCGTCGAAGAAAAAGCGATTGGCAAAGCTCGGCAGACAGACGCGTTGGGCTCCGTTCTGGACCGTGCCGAAGATTTACGGCAAAGGCCGCAGGGTGCATCCGGGCAGACACACGACCGTCAAGAGAAACTGGCGCAGAATCAAGACAAAGGCATAATCATGGAACGCACTTACACGATCCCGTTGAGAAAAGAATTCCAAAAGGTTCCGACCTATAAGAAATCCAAGAAAGCCATGAAGGCGATAAAGGAATTCATGATGCGTCACATGCACGCGGCCAACTTCGAGGCCGTCAAGGTTCTGAATGAACTGAACAACCAAGTCTGGCTGCATGGCATTCGGAATCCGCCTCCTAAGATCAAAGTCATCTGCAAGAAGCTCGAGAACGGAAACGTTCTTGTGCAATTGTTCGGCCAGCCTTTCCCTGAAGAAAAGAAAGAAGAGAAGAAGAAAGGCATTGCTTCCAAGATTGTAGAAAAGGTTACTGGCAAGAAGGAAGAGAAGAAGGATGAACACACAGCGCATGCTGAAAAGAAACCTGAAGCAACCGCAAAACCATCTGCACAACCCGCAAAGCCTGCTCCCGCGGGCACTCATTCGCACAAGCCGAATCAGGAAAATAAGAGATAATTTTAAGTAGTTCTCTTTGTTGTTGTCAGCCATGGCATGGTGGAATCCAATGACTTGGGGACAAGCGGGCAGAGATAAACAAGTCCTCAACGAGCTGCTCGCGCTTCTCGATAGCGAAGAAAAGGAAGCGAAACAATGCAGATTGCTCTTGATTGCGTATGCGAACGAAACCGATCCCGAAAAGAAAATCCAGGCGTTCACGAAATTCGAGCGCGAACTGCGAAAGTTCGAAGAAGCAGAGTCTATCATCAAGGCGTTGGACGAGAAGGTGCTTGCACGAAGCGCTTTCAAGAAACTCGCAGCCTAACCATTTAAATACCGTTCTTCAGTTCTTCTTCGTATGCCTTCCGTCCTTCCTTCTGAATTAAGAAATCCTGAAGTCATCACTAAGAAGCGAGCAAAGACAGATGGAAAGTTCGGCTTTAACCCGAACAACCGTCCGGTCGAGATGCTCATCAATTACGGCATCGTGAACGTGAACAAGCCCGCTGGACCCACAAGTCATCAGGTTTCTGCGTATGTTCAGAGAATTCTCGGCATCGATAAAGCAGGGCACTCAGGCACGCTAGACCCGATGGTCACTGGCGTGCTTCCCACGGCGTTAGGCAAAGCAACAAGAGTAGTCCAAGCTTTACTGAGCGCGGGCAAAGAATACGTCGCCTTGATGCATTTGCACGGCGACATGCCAGAAGGCAAAATCTACAGCGTCATCAAGGAATTCACGGGCAAAATCCGACAGCTTCCGCCCATCAGAAGCGCAGTCAAAAGACAATTACGAACGCGAGAAATCTACTATATCGACGTAATTGAAGTAGCGGGCAGAGACGTCCTCTTCCGCATGGGCTGTCAAGCAGGCACGTACGTCAGAAAGTGGTGCCACGATGTGGGAGAAAAGTTAGGTATTGGCGCGCACATGGCGGAATTGGTGCGAACAAAAGCCGGCCCTTTCAAAACAGCAACATCAGTAACACTGCAAGACTTGGAAGACGCGCTCCATTACTATCAAAAGGAAAAGAACGAAACCTTCATCAGAAAATGCATTCAACCAGTAGAGACAGGCGTTGCGCATTTGCCGAAACTTTGGGTATTGGATTCTGCTGTTGAAAGCCTGTGCCACGGCGCGTTGCTGCATATGCCGGGCATTGTCAAATTGGACGCGGACATTGAAGTGGACGAAACCGTCGCCATCATGACATTGAAGGATGAACTCATCGCATTGGGTCAGGCAAAGATGGACGCGAGCATGATGAAAGAGAAGGACAAGGGCGTTGCAGCGAAAATAACTGCCGTCTTCATGCAGCCTGGAACTTATCCGAGAATTGAGCGCGAGCCGCAATAACATTTAAAAAGGCGTTTTCTGAGGTTTTGGGTATGAGTGAGGCGAAAATGTTGGACGTGAAGTTATCCAGTAACTACCATCACGTCCTTGACGAGGATCACTTTCCTTCCGTAGAGAACTATCTGCTTGCGCATCCGGTTCCGCCTGCGGATGTGACGTTCGGGTTCATCAAACGTATCACGAAAGCGGTCAGCAACGCAATCCAGGAAAAGTTCGGTGACGTCAAGAAATATCATTTTTCTGACGCGGCAATGGAGATCTCCATTCGGTATGCGGCGGAAGGCGAACGCCGTTTTGAACAGCATCTTGTTGAGGAAGGGACCCGCAACCAGAGCCTCATGTATGCGCATTTGTGCTCGCATCACTCTGCGTTGATCGCGGAAGTCGGGCATCGCAAAAACGACCTAGTCATCTTGAAACAGGCCTATGATCAAAAAGTGAAATCGTTCCGCATAAGTCAACAGCTTGATCAGGCACGAGCAAAATACGAACGTCATTCGCTCGCCATCCGTGCGGCTGTGGTCGGTAAATTCGCGAAGAATAAACACTATTTGCTGCGCAGTATCGTGCACTTCCAGAAAAGTATTGACGCGCAGCGGAATTATGATATGGCTGCGGTGACCGCGAGTCACTTAGGATTGTGCCGTTCCTATGCTGCGCTGATTCCGCTGATTCCTTCGCGCAAACAGGAATTGCTCGAACACTGCATTCACTATGCGAAACGCACGACGAAACTTGCGGATGAGCATTATCCTGCGCTGAGCACGTCAGCCATTGATTTGTGGGAAGAGTCCGTGTGCCAACTTGAAGCGCCGTTCGCAGGCGTCGAGGCGAAAACGTTACGTGAAGAACTCGAGCGCCGATTGCCGATCCATCACAATCGCGGCAAACAGCCCAATCCGCGCGTGTTTAGTTATTGCATTGCGCTCATCCGAAAATTGAATGAGCTTTTTGCTATGAAAGAGCCTGAAGCGGTCACGCCCACGCCAAAACCGAAGAAGCACACGAATCCGAAGGGCCGCGAAACCGCGCGCTTGGAACGGCACGTCTCGGAAGAGCTTTCTGATTATTTTGACGATGACGAGTAGATAATAAGTCAATCCAAACCTTTATAAAAGCCAGTATACTCTTTCCTATACTAAAATTGGTGACCATGAACCTCGGACCTATCTCCTTCGGAGAACCGAGCGGGCTGTTGTGGCTAGGCCTCTTAGTGCCGCTCATCCTGTTCTACTTAATCAAGCCAAAGCCGAAGGTCAAGGAAATCCCGAGCCTGATGTTCTTCATGAAGGCTTCAGGCAGAAGCAGACTCTTGAGCTTCTTCAGAATGTTTGTGCACGACTTCCTTTTCCTGGTGCAACTCTTGCTCATTCTGCTCCTCGCATTGACAGCGTCACAGCCCTCCATCAACATCAATCATGACATCACCGCGAGGAACACAGTCATCGTCTTGGACTCAAGCGCGAGCATGCAAACGATGGAAGGGTCAGAAACACGTTTCGAAAAAGCAGTCGATGCCGCAAAGAGCGCGCTCACCACAAGAAACACAGTCATCGTGGCAAGAAACCGTCCAGGCATCGGCGTGCAGGAAGCGAGCTCTGGTGACGCTGCGGCCTATTTGAATCTTGCAGAACCGTTTGACACTGAAACTGCCATCGGTGATGCAATCATTTTGGCAGGAGAAATCCTCCGAGGCAAAGAAGGTCGGGTAGTTGTAGTGAGTGACTTTCTAGCAACTTCAGGCGTTGAGCCTGAAATCGCGAAAGCAGTGCTCACCAGTAGAGGTTTAGTTGTGAACTTCATCAACGTGGCAGAAACAGGCAAAAACAATGTTGGATTCGTAGACTTGGTCGTGGAAGACGACGTCACGACAGCGTACATCAAGAACTACAACGAGCAGGAAGTCACTGTGACCTTGACTGTTTCTGACACGAGCAAGCAGCTCACGATTCCCGCAAAAGGCGTTGAACCATATGTTTTCAAGACTCTCCCAAATGTTGCTGAACTCACGCTCACTCCTGAAGACCATCTGGTTGTCGACAACATCATTCGGACAAGCGCGCCTGACTACAAGCCAGTCAAAGTGCTTCTCATCACGAATACTCCGAGCGCATTTTTGCAGAACGCATTGAAAGCCTCACCAATCGTCGAGCTGACCATAGGCATTCCTCCAATCATCCCGAAAGGAGACTTTGATATCATCATCATCCATAATGTCAACCAGAATGAAGTCTTGCCTGGCACGTATGATGACTTGCTCAAGGACGTGCAGAACGACCAAAAAACCGTCATCGTGACTGCGCAAGAAGAGTCATTGAGCATTGACTATCGCGGCTTAATTCCTTTCGGGCTCACAGGCACGGCTACGAATGGTCTCACGAGAGTGGAAAACCCAACAAGATTCACGAAAAACATCGAGTTTGGCAAGCTGCCGACGTATTTCACGACCGTCTTGCAGCCAGGCGTAATTTCTGTGGCGGCTGTAGGAAACGACACGGGTGTCATTACGGTCGCGACAGTGCCTGGCGGAGGCAAGCTCGTGTATTACGGCATCCTGGAGAAAGGTTCTGACTTCAAGTTCTCGCCATACTATCCAATCTTCTGGCACGAACTCATCAAGTATGCCACCAACCAGAAGGACATCCGCGGCATGAATGACAAAACAGGCAACACTTTATTGCTCGACCACGAAACTGATGTCGTCACGCCCAATGGAAAAATCACGACCAACAGGATTCTTTTCGACAAAGCCGGGCTATACCGTATGCCTGAGCGCACGATTGCAGTAAACTTGCTTAGCGAAGAGGAGTCTGACGTGAATCCAAGAGACAAATTAGGCGACCAGATAGAGGATGTAGAATTCAGCCCGGTGAAGGAAAAGCGCAAATTCGAGTGGGAGTGGGCGCTCCTCTTGATTTCGCTATTCCTCTTGTTCGGGGAGCTCTTGTACATCAAGCTCAGAGGTGACGTGTGAGCTTCCAAGACCTCCTCATCAGTTGGTGGACCACGTTCATGGGGCATATTGAGAATCCGAAGTGGCTCATCGCGATTCCCATTCTGCTTATCGTGCTATTCTTTCTAGTGCGGCGAGACTTCGTCAAATTGGCCGAAGACAAATTCACCAAAGCAATGCGAAGGAGACAGCAGTTCGTAATACTGTTCCTGCGCAGTTTTGCAATAATCGCGCTCGTGCTCGCGCTCTCATCCCCTTTTACAGAGCGCCAAAAGACAATCGAAGGGGATCCGTCATTGAAAATCCTCGTAGACAACTCTGACTCGATGTCTGTCTTCCCTGACGACATCGGCGACAATCTCAAGGCAAAACTCGAACAAGTAATCAATGTCGAGCAGCACAGCATCGCGTCCGGCATGAGCTCATCATTGGGTGACGGTATTCTCAATAACATAAGAGACGGCGAGAACGTCGTGCTCATCACTGACGGTCAGGCAAATCTTGGCGCATCATTGGGTGATGTTGGTCTGTTCGCCAGCACTCACGGCATCACGTTCAACGCAATCTCGCTCACGCCAACGCACGATGATGCGTGGGTGCAAATCGACGGTCCGGACAAGACTGTCGCGAACGTCGACAACACGTTCACAATCACGGTTGGCTGGGCGAGCAAGAACAAGAATGCAATTTCGGGCACAGTGCTTGTCGACGGCCACGCAAAGATGGACATTAGCGAACCCGGCGCGTTCACAATTACGGAAAAGTTCGGCGAAGGCTTCCACAGGATTGAGGCAAGAATCACTACGTCGGACAAGTTCGCCCAAAACAATGTCTTTTACAAGACAATAAAGGTCGTTCCAAAACCGAAAGTTGTTTTGTGGACTGCCGGAACGAACAGCCCGATAGAGCAGCTTCTAAGGCAAGTCTATGACGTAACTGCCACAAGCAGTTTGCCATTGGACCTTGAATCATATTACGCAGTAGTCACCAATGACGTCATCAGCACGGCGATGACTGACGACGACATCACGCGTTTGAGCGACTATGTGCAGGACGGCAACGGCCTTGTCGCAGTGGGAGGCCAAGCGTCGTATGACAAGGGAGGCTACCAGCACTCCTATTTTGAAACGCTCTTGCCAGTTGTTGTCGGCACGCCGGGCAAGGAAGAGGGCGACGTCAACATCGTATTGCTCTTGGATGCCTCAATGAGCGTTTCCTCGGACGAGGGTGGCGGCATCAAGAGCTCAAGAAATCTGGCGTTGAGCATCCTTGACCAGATGAGTCCGAACGTGAAGGTGGGCATCACCGCATTCAGGAATATTGCATATGACGTCGTGCCCATCAGTTACAAGTATGAGATGATAGGCATCGAGGACAAGCTTGCGGCCATGTACGGCCTGGGCAGCAGCAAGATGCATCTCGGCATCCTGCGCTCCATCGACATGCTCAAGAACACGCACGGCAGCAAAAACATCATCATCATCAGCGACGGCATTCTCTTCCCGAATGACCAGCAGGCAGCGAAGGACGCAGTCTTACTCGCAAGAAAGAGCGGCATCAAAGTCTACACTGTTGGAGTCGCAATCGGCAGCGCGGCCTTCGTGGCAGAACGCACTGATGAAGACGTAATGAAGAATCTGGCTGCTTTGTCAGGAGGAATCTATTTCCGCGCTGACGCGACAAGCAAGTTCAATTTGCTCTTTTGGGACGTGAAAAAGCCAGAACAGCAGTCCCAGCAGGATCCGCAATGGGCAGTCTCGGTGCTTGACAGCAGTCACTTTATTACTGAAGGGCTTGAAACGAACGCGACGATTTTCGGTTTCAACGCGGTCGCGCCGAAAACAACAGGCAGGACATTAGTTGTCACGAGTTCAGGCGAACCTATAATTACCACGTGGAACCTCGGTCTCGGGAGAGTCGCGGCATATTCGACTGACGACGGTTCGTCGTGGGCCGGACAATTGTTAAGCGCCGGCAACAGCAAGCTTCTCATCAGAATGATGAACTGGGTGAACGGCGATCCGGACAGGAAGCGCTCGGATTTTGTCGACGTGAAAGACACGAGAGTAAATGAAGCCACGGAGCTTACCATCAAGGCAGCGAAGCAGCCCACGGCGCCAGGATTGGCGTTCTTCAAAATCAGGCCGGAAACCTACCAAGCCGAGCTCATACCGAAAGAAGTGGGTTTCCACAACATTCTCGGCGCAACTTACGCGGCAAACTATCCTGCAGAATACGGTCCGTTGGGCATCAGCAAGGAACTTGAACTGCTTGTTGGCCAAACGGGAGGAAAGTTCTTCGCTCCCTCGGAGGCCGACCAGATGGTGGCGTTCGCGAAGTCGCACATCGTGAAGGACGTGCGTGCCAAGGTCTACTTTAGATGGCAGCTTGCCGTGATTGCGGCATCGATTTTCTTGATTGAAATATTCCTTAGGAGGATGATGCGACGATGACGTATATTACACGAAATGCGAATTTGCTGTTGTTGTTCCTGATTGTGCTCGTGGTCGCGAGCTTTGTTGGTGCCACCATCTTTTTCCAGGTGCGCTTCACCAAAGTGAACACGGAATACGACACCAAGCTTGATGAACTTAAGAATCTCACCGAGCAGGCTGACAATTACAAGGCAGTCTTGCAGAAAGCGCAGCTCGAGCTGGAATTGAAGGAATCTCGTGAAGAGACCATTTCTGAAAAATACACTGACGCGAAAACTACTGCCGAGCAATTGCAGAAGACGACAGCTGAGTTGCAGGCAGATATCGACGGCCTCACGGCACAAATAATTGAAAAGACAAAACAAATCAGCGACTTGACATTGCAAGTGGCTAATCTCAAGAGTGACATCGAAGACAAAGATGAAACGATCGAGGATTTGGACGACAAGGTCGACTGTCTCGAATCGACGTCTGATGTATCGGAAGGTGACTGTTGAAGCAAATCAGCAAGGCGTTGCTTGAGCTGCGCTCGGTGTTGTTCAGCGTCGGCATGTTCAACAGTCTCGTGCACAGCTTCATAGTGTTGCTGGCTGCGTTGCTGTTCACCAACCTGCTGAAGCTGCCGTGGGAGTGGTCGTTTGTGCCGTTCGTAATTTATTTTGTTTGGCACACGCGCAAAATCCTGAAAGCCACAGGTTACAAGACAGTTGAAGACCAAGTGCCGCAATTGCGCGAGGCCTTGCGCACGGCTGCCGACAGTGCTGACCAAGAGTCAGAAGTCGCCCGTAGCTTGCACGCGGAAGTGATTGCCAAGATGAAACTCGTGCAGACTTCTGCGTTCTTGCAGTTCGGCACAATGACGAAGCAATTAATCACGATTGCGATTTTGTGCTTTCTCATCATTGCGGTGTCTGCGCTGAACATTCACTTTTTGGATGCGAAAGACCTCTTGAGCAAGATTGGCGTAGGCTCAGGAAGCTTTTTGGATGGCGCGCAAGGATTGTTTGGAAAGATATCGAAGAAAGAAGGCGGCAACCAACAGTTCGTGAAGGAAGTCACACTTATTGATGAGAGTGAATTGTACGGCAATGCGAGCGTGATTGAGTTAGGCTCTGAAGAGCTCAATCTGGAATTGAATCCTGAAGGGTCTGGAATCAAGATAGGTGAAGTGAACGAGGCAGAGCAACGCGCGTTCTCAGACCACGCACCGAACGAAATCCAGGCTTCAACCGATACTGCATTCACTGAAGACATTCCTAAAGAATACCAAGGCATTGTGAGAAACTACTTCAAGAGCATACCGAAATGAAACGAAACGGACTTGCGTCGTCTCAGGCTTCCCTGTCCCTGGCGAGCCTGGAGTTGCGCGCTCGACTGCGGTTACAATGCGCCAAAACCTGCCTGGGACGTGAGCGAAGGGGAGCGTAGAGACAGTAAAGGGCTGAAGGTAATGTTTATAAACAAAAGAGATTGAATACAAGACAAAAGAAGGTGACCTGATGCGCAGTGTTGAAGAAGTCAAAAAGACGTTTGAATATCTGTTCAGCGAGATGGAGAAGGTCGTGGTCGGCCAGAAGGACATGCTGCAACAGATGGTCATCGGGTTGTTCTGCGACAGCCACGTGCTTCTCGAGGGCTATCCTGGCCTTGCAAAGACGTTGAGCGTCAAGACGCTCGCGCAGTTGATCGATCTCAAATTCAGCCGTATCCAAAGCACGCCTGACTTGCTGCCTTCAGACATTACGGGAACGTATATCATTGAAGAATCAACCCAAGGCAAAAGAACGTTCAAATTCCAGCCCGGTCCTGTCTTCGCGAATGTCGTGTTGGCCGACGAAATCAACCGCGCCACGCCCAAGACACAATCAGCATTATTGGAGGCAATGCAGGAAAAGCAAGTCACGGTTGGAAACAACACATTCAAATTAGACGAGCCGTTCTTCGTCATCGCGACGCAAAACCCGATCGAGCAAGAGGGAACTTATCCTTTGCCTGAAGCGCAGTCAGACAGATTCTTGCTCAAAGTCAAGGCCACGTATCCGACGTTCGATGATGAAATCGAGATCGTGAATCGCTTCACGGAAATCTGGAAAAAGCCGGCATTGAAGCCAGTCCTGAACAAGGAAACGTTGCTCTACTTACAGTCGTTGACCAGACAAGTGCCTATCGCGAATGACATCAAGCAGTATGCGGTGAAGATGATTACGAGCACGCGCACAAAGAAGGACTTGATTGAGTTCGGTGCCTCTCCGAGGGCAAGCATCGGCATCATCTTGGCAGCGAAAGCTCGCGCACTTTTGGAAGGAAGGAAGTATGTGAGCAAGGATGACATCAACACGCTAGCGTATCCGGTTTTAAGACACCGCATCGTGCTCCATTTTGAAGCAGAACGCCAAGGCCTGACTGAAGACGACGTGATAAAGCAACTGCTCAAATGATTGCGAACCGAATGTTCATGCTGCGTTATCGGTCGGTTTGCAATCTCGAAGAACCGCGAAAGGAGGTTCTTCGTTGATAGACCTCAGCTTCCTCAAGGTGCTGGACAGATTCTCGTTGATTGTGAACAAGCACTTGACTTCGAATTACGTCGGTGAACGCAGGACTGCGTTCTTGGGCCGAGGGCTAGTTTTCCGCGACTATTCAACTTACGCACCAGGCGAAGACTATCGCATGATTGACTGGAAAGTGTATGCTCGCACGGATCGTTTGATGATTAAGAAGCATGAGGAAGAAAGAAACCTCACGGTGCACATCATTGCGGACTTTTCAGCGTCGATGAACTTCGGCGACCCTGTCAAAAAGTCAGACTATACTGCGATGCTCGGCATAGGGTTTGCGTATCTTGCGATGAAGAATAACGAGCGTTTTGTGATGAGCACGTTCGCTGAAAAATTGGAGCTATTCAGGCCAAGGAAGGGACGCAAGCAGTTGGCTGCCATTGTTGACTATCTGAATGAGAAGAAGGCCAAAGGCGTCACGAACTTTGAAGAGTCTCTCGGCCGTTACAAGAAAATGATTGGTTCGCGCTCATTGGTTATCATCATCTCTGATTTTCTCTATGATGTGGATGAGATTAAGTCTGCTTTGTTGCGCTTCAAGAACCACGACGTACGGCTCATTCAAGTTCTAGACAAGACCGAGAAAGAACTTGATGTCGAGGGCGAAGTCAAGCTGAAGGACTCTGAGTCAGGCACCATGCTCAGAACCTACATCTCGCCATATCTGAAAAAGAAGTATCTGAATCTCTTGGAAGTCCACAACGCCATGATTCGGCACGCGTGCATGGAAACTAACGCGCACTTCTATTCCTACAGCACTGACGCGCCCTTGTTCGACGCGTTCTA
>CAYHVU010000013.1:0-19036 GCA_964360075.1 uncultured Methanosarcinales archaeon | reverse complement strand
TTGACGACCTTGTCGCCATAGTCCTGGCCGACATGATACACTTTGACGTCGCGCTCGAGGATGTCCGGAGGCGTGGGGTCGAAGTTGACCTCGTACAGCTGCGTGACGCCGAGCTCGTTGCCCAAGTCATCAGCCGTGTTCGGGAGAAGAATGAGCGCGTATGTGCCGGCAGCGTTGTTCGACGCCACATCCCACGAGCAGTGCCACTCGCTCGCGACTTGTTCGCACGTGCCTTGCATCGCGCCACTCAGCCCAAGACTGCTCGCGTCGAGGAATGCGTTGCTCCTGTCCATCGATGATTCCTGGAATCTGGCCGTGAGCGTGCCTTCCTTTGCCAAGAGCATCACGCTCTCGACGGCATACCCTGTGCTTGCGCCCAACAAAATAGGTGGAGAAACATCTTGGAGTATCGAGCACGCGAACGTCTTGCTGTTCACGTTGCCGAATGTGTCGGTCGCTCGAACAGAGAACTGGCATGGCTGCACATTCTTGATGGGCACGTCCATCCAGGTAGCGATTGTCTTTCCGTCTTTCGCGTCCAAGGAAATCGGCGCTCTGCCATCATACAAGGAGTTGCCCGCGAGCGAACCAAAGTCGCCGCGCACTGAGTTGCCATCAAGCGCAGGCTCATCAATCGTGACGACAATCTTTCCAGTTCCGCCTTGCGGCGGAATGGCGCGCACCGGATAGCCGTCAATCGTTTGTATCAGTCCTGACGTGAACTGCGGGCCGCCCGTGTCAGCAACGATGTCTGTGCACAATGGCACGCTCGTGTGACCTAATCTGTCAACGGCAATAGCGCAGAGCGTTATTTTGCCGTTATTCTTCGGCGTGAATTCGAATGTTGACGTTTGGATGCAATCATTGTTGCCCGGGATTGTTGCTGTGGGCGTGCCAAGACCGTTCTCGTACAGTTTGATGCTCTGCAGTCCGACGCACGCGGCGGCATCTCCTTGCGTGAACGCGTAATCTTCGGCAGTGTACGAGAGCGTCGTGCTCTGCCCAAATATTGCTGGGTCTGCGCTCAAGGACTTCACTGCAGGATTGACTTCGTCGTTGAGCAATGGCTCCATTGTGCTTTTTACTTCTATGTTGTCGTCGTTAAAGAGCGCAATGGTGTAGGTGTCAGTGCCTCCGAGACCATTGATCGCGTAGGCAAGCGAACACAAAAATGAGCCGGGCTCAGTTGCAGGAGCGCAGCTGTCGAACAAGTACGTGATGCTTTCGCTCGTGATGAGGCGCACTTGGCCGGGCATGATTTCTGTGTCTCCAGGGATACCAACAAGCACCTTGATGGTAAGCGTGTCGTACGGCAAGGCCGCGTTCTTGACTCCTTGCTGGCCGCTGAACTGCTGCACGTCCAAAGATTGTGCCGCAACAACCGGAATCATGACTATGAGAAACATCATGAAGAGCGCGACAAGCTTCATGGCATGCCTCCGACCGAAGTCGTCGGAGCCATGATGTTGCACGGCATCACGGCAATCTCGTACCGCAGTCCTCGAAGCCGTGATACTGCTGTACTCACGGCGTCACCGCCGGCAGGAACAGTCCTGGATTTGCGTCAGCCCACATCTGGTTCTGCGACAACTGCTCAAAGTCCTCAATAAGCAAAAATGTGCCAGGAATTTCCGCGCCCATCGTCATGGCCTTGAAATGGATTTTTTTTGCGTGACGCAGCATTTCAGGCGTGACTTCCCAATCAAACTGGATGTTGCCTGCCGGAAACGGCCTCTCGGACGAGCACGAGTCTGTCGTGTTCAGGTCAGGCTCGTCGACACCCACTTCAATGGTCGCATTGCCTATTGTGATGTTCTCCGGCGGCACGTCACCGAAATAGATGGGGTTTTCGGGCACAAAGTAGCATTCGCGCACGGTTTCCACTTCAATCGGTCCGTAATCAACAGGATTAATCGCACTTCGCGGATCAAGGATTTTCTTCGCGTTGAACTCTATTTCCTTGTGGCTGAAACATCTGCGTGTGGGCTTGAACGTGATGTTTCCGTGGTAAAGCGCAGATATACTAACAGAGTAATTGCCTGCCGCCAGTCTCGCGGACGCGAGCTCGTACGGATTGATGACAAGATTGGAACCGCACAGGTTTGCAACGCTGTTCAAACCACCTTCCTTGCGTCGCAAGGTGACGAGCATCTGGTCGTACTTGTTCATCTGCACCGGCAATGGAACAAAGTCCCAGCTTTGGGTGAGCTTGTTCTTCTGGGTTCTGTACTTGCTTCCCGAAGCGTTGAGCTCGACGATGGGATGCAAGGCAAGGTCAACGCGCTGCTCCACTTCCGTGTTGGTATTGAGCGCTTGAGCATCTGAAACAGTTTCGAACTGGATTGCGCTCACTCGACCGCCGATACATTGCGGGAATCGTGTCGTGAGTTTTCCATTGAATGTCTCTCCCAAGGCGCACGATTCTGTGCCGCACTCGTAAAGGATGCTCGCGTCAGCCGGCTCGAGCGTCAGACTGTTGTGCACCGTGACATTGACGACTCCTGATGTGCGTTGGTCTTCGTCGCAGAAAAGTGAGCCTTCCTGGGCAGGACCTGGCGGCAACGCTTCCCATTCTGACGTGACGGGCTCGTTGTTTCTCAAGTTGCCTTCCAACGCAAACCTGAACGAGAATCCTCGACCGTTCAAGGCGCCAGGTTCTCGCAGCTCGACTAACGCAGGATAGCTCACATCATATGCGAAATTGTAGCGCTGGATGCCGAAGTAGGTAAAGACTGTGTTGAGGAATCCTTCAGGCTTGCAGTACTGGCCCTTACAATTGAGGTCGAAATAGAGTTTCCAAGTGTCAAGATAGGTGAAGCGCGCCTCGAACTCAGGCCACGGACGCAATTGCGGGATGACCGCGTTTCGGTTGAGCGCGTTGATGACTGTGGCTTCATTCTTCAACCCATCAGGAGCCTCCAATGGCCGATAGTTGCTCGTGCCGAACACTTGCAGCAACGGAACATAGCTCTGGAGCAGTTGGATGATGCGCTGTTCGACAGAATATTTCACCCAGCTCGTGCCCGGTCCGAGTTCGAACTCGATGCTCGAAACCGGAGGCAAGGCATCAGATTCTGTTCGGGAGAATGCAGTGATGAGCTCCCTGACGTGCTGTCCTAAGAACGCGTTTTCTGCTTCGAGAACCGTGATGTTTGTCGCGAGATCGTACGCGTCCTTCAAACGGACGTCCAAGGGCGTCGCGAATTCTGTGAGTGTGTTTGTCTGGCCTCCCCGCTCTGCCTCGAACGTCTGCGACAGACCGAGCACGACATCATCTGCCGTTACAACGACCGTGACGTCCGGCTTTTCTTCAGTCGTGACTGCGATATTCTGCTCTTTGAATGACGAGAAACTCTTGAAGCACGGCATAAGGTTTGCCTCGATGTATTGCTCCAATTGTCCTTCAATGCTCGGGCTGCCTTCGCGCTTGTGCAAGTACGGACGTTTGCTCGCGAACTCGCAGCTGCCCTTGCACTCATTCTTTGCTTTCATGTACCACCAGTACGGCACGCCATACGCGCCTTCTTTGTCGAACATGAGCGCGTCAGACTCTGTCGTTTCGAACGGGTCGGTCTGGATATTGGGAACATTATTGAGTGTAGTATAGCCACCATGGTCGCCAATCAGTTGCAAACCCTGCTCTCCTACGTCAGCGAGACAGCTGTTGATGAAGTCCTGCACTGGCTGGGCCTGTTCAGAGACTTCCTCATTTCTCGGAAGATTGTATGAAGGCGAACGGTTTGCGTTCAGAACAATCACTGTGCCTACAAGAATGATGAGAAGAATGCCTAGAATGATGAAGATAGTAAGTTGGCCTCTTTTAATCATCACAAACCCTCTTTTGCGCAAAACTTGTTTTGCGTACGAGAAACACCGAATGGCACTATTTAAAGCTTACGAGAGCTTATTATTTAGTATCCGTCCCTTCTGCCACCTTCTCACCACGAACAATCCGAACACCATTAGTATTATCGCGAGCGTCGGTTTCTGCAATGCAGTCTCGCAACCAGTCCAGCACACTTTGCCGCCATCTGCAGCATCGGCAACAACCGCTGACGTGCCAGTGAAAGTCTCAGGTTGAGGTGGAGTCTCGACAGCCGCCACTTGCAACGTGCTCGCGCACGCTTGCGTCAATGCGGGCTTGTTTTCTTCAGTACCGCAACCGTTGATTTCGGTGCACTTGCGAATCTGTTGACTGTTTGAACAAACACTCCAGTCGTCGCACATCCATTCTTCGCTGCAAATATCTGCGACACAGCCAAGGCCGACAGAACACGAATGGCCCGAGTCGCAGTCGACCACTTTTGTTTTCAAGCAGCCGCCGGAGCTCACGCACTGCAGTTCTGCCTTGCCCGCGCACGTGAGGAAGCCGGGCTGTGAACACGTATCGACGCATCCTGCGCCGCCACCTCCGCCGCCACCTGAGCTACCTCCAGTGCTGCCTACGCCTGAACTTCCAGAATCGCCGCTTCCCGGCGAGCTTTGTGTTTCGGTTCCATTGACAAAGTATGTTGCGGAAGAACCAACATAATTCCAAGCATCACTACAAGTGATGTTCCACGCGCGCAGTCCCAAAGCAATCGTGATATTGAAGCTTTCATTCTGATTTTTGTCAACAGAAGTTTCAGTTGCAGCATTGACTGCATCAAGCCACAATGAACAGTTCACGACAGAACTGTTGTCCGCGACGCGATAGCCGAACACGACTGCTGATGCGACCAATTGATTCGAATTGTTTGACGGCGAAAGAATCGTGATGATGGGCGCAATCGAATCATTCAAAATAGTGAAACTGTTCACGACAGAAAGCGTCTCGCCTGCGTTCGTGCAGCTCACATTGTACGTGCCGTTGAATGAAGTGTTGAACACCGTTGCAAGCGTGTGCAGCTGGGTTGCGTTCGCATATGTCATGTTCCCGGCCGCGCTGTAATTCCCAGTCGTATTCAAAGCGATGACGCACGCGCCTGTTGTCGTGTTCGCAGGACTCAAACCATCAGTGAAGTTCGCGCTGAACGTCACGCTGTCGTTGATGAATTTGCCAGATGACATATCAGTTACTGTCAGATTGATAATGCCGCCGGCAGTGTAGCTCGAAAAGTGGATGACGTCGAACTGCAACACGCCTGACGCGTAACTTCGGTTCTGGCATTCTGTTGCAGAACACACCGCGCCATTCAGCAACGGACGCGCGTTCGTGAAGTTGAGGTTGCTCAAACGCACTGTGGCAGATACATTTAGCTGCGTGCAGTTCGCATTGCTGTCACGCATCGTCACGTTGTTGAAAGAGAGATTAAAGCAGTCATCAAGCAACGAAACGTTCGGAGCGCTCCTGAACTGCACGCGCGCACTGCTCGCGGTCAACGACAGATTGCTCGCATTGTACGTATAGTTTGTATTCTGACGCAAGAGCGCGGTCTGCGCGTCGACGCGACGGAAGCCGGCGACGCTCGCGGAAGTTTCTTTCAGAAAGGTTTCGATATCGCCGGGATTGTACGAGAGATTCTTCAAGCGTGCGTTCTGCGCGAGCAATGCGGCAATGCCAGCGATGTGCGGCGTCGCCATGCTCGTGCCAGAGCACGTCTGCGTGCTTCCGGAACACACGCAACCGCCGGAACAAATGCTTCCTGCACGCGCGGCGACAACACTCGAGCCAGGCGCAACAATATCCAGCAACGGTCCTTTGTTTGTGTAGGAAGCAATGCTCGTGCCGTCGTGCACAGTAGCGCCAACGCTAGTCGCGTTCGGAGAACATGACGGATATCCAATGCCTGTTGTGCTCGCTTCATTGCCAGATGCGACTGACACCAAGAGGTTCGCGTTTGCTGAAGCCGAAATCGCGGCGTCCAAACTGGTCGGGCACTCTGCTTGCGTCGCGTACGCTCCACCGTCTGAGATGCTCATTGAAATGGCCGAAATGTTGTATGCTGCACTTTGATTGATGCAATAATCAAAACCTGTCGCGATATCCGCGAGATCGCACGAGCCGACAGAATTACAAACTTTTACAACAACAAGACTCGCGCCTTTCGCGACACCAGTAACATTCCCATTCGCGGCAATAATGCTCGCGACGTGCGTGCCATGACCGTTGTCATCCGTCGCGTTGTCGCTCATGTTCAGCCCCTGACAGCAGCCACCGCCAAGAGAACAGTAGCACTTTTGATTCACCACGTTCGCAGCAAGATCAGGATGATTTGGATCGACACCCGTGTCCAGCACGCACACGCTCTGGCCGGCTCCGGTGAGGTTCGTGCCATTGACGAGTTCGCCCCAGACATCATCGACGTTGAGCACGCCAACGGTCGTCGACAGCGCAAGCTGGTACGGTTTCGAAAAGTAAATGCTCTGCACGTCCGGACTTGATGAAAGGTACGCAAGCGCCCTCTTGCCGATTCTCGCCGTGATGATAGGCACGTTCTCGAGCTGATGGTCGACGGACGCATCGGCGCCCTCTGTTCCGGTGATGCCGACGGACGCACGCCTTTGCAGACGGCCCAGCAATTGCGCCTGCTTTGCTTTAATGACTGCTTTCCGCTCGTCAGAAACGCCTTCAGAAGCCGTGGTCGCGAGGTTGGAAAGCGCAGTCGCGAGATTGGTCTTCAACGTGATGACCACCTCGACCTTGTCGCCAGAACGGATGGCATCATCGACCGCAGGGTCAACAAACGCGGAACGCGTCTGTCCCGTTGCGCCGTCAAACGTTACAAGACCAACATAGGATGGCTCCAATGTCAAAACAAAAGCAACGAAAACAAGAAGACTTCCTGCAACAACCAATGACTTTTGCATATCACACGACACGGATGGTCAGCGGCACTTTCGTCATGCTGCCGGCATCCGATGCCATGACCATGATACGGTGATCGCCGACGACGGCTGAGGAGACGGTAACAATGCTGCCCTGCACGCTCACCGAAACATCGGGAGCGCTCGTGGCCAGATACGTGAGCGCGTTGCCGTCCGCGTCGCGGAACTGACCGTCGAGCTCTATCATCAATGGCACATTCGCGGGTGTCGCGTACAACGTCTCCGTGCCGACCCAGTCAGGCGGAAGATTAATTTCTTCATACGCAGTCAAGCCAATATATTCTGGCTTGAAGAACAACACGAACATAATCAAGACTGCAAAGAATCCTACTGTGATGTAGTCTCTTGCGCCGAAACTTCCTAAAAACCCAGGCTCGACAATCGTGCTCACGGGCGTTGTCGCCAACTTCGCAAGATCAACATAAATCGATTGCACCTGCTGGTGCGCCAAATCCTTGTGCGGCTTTTCCAACGTGCTTGAAGCAATCGCCTTGTACTGCGAAAGCAATTCATTGTACGCCGCAAGTGCTTGTTGTCGGTCGCCCATTTGCACTGCAGCCTGCGCTGAGTAGAAGGATTGCACAAATCTCGGAATCAATTGTTCGTCTGCCATCTTTTTGCCTATTAAGACAGTTTTGATTTAAAAATATTCTGCTTACATTTACTTTATAGTGAACGCTAGTACGGCGCACAACTGTAGCCTATCTTCATCAGCACCGGCGTCCCGTCCGGCTCGTAACTGTAAAACTTCGCAGGAGCGCAAGAGTAGTCTGCTTCGTTATCGTCGCAAATAGTCTTGAAAGTACCACCTGATTTGTACTTGAAACACTCCGCAACCAAAGGATCACCATAAGTCTCGCAGTCGCTCGTGCCGGCAACGCGCGAATACGCCGAGAATCCGTAAATCGGATCTGGAGAGCCGTAACAGCCAGTTGAACACTTTCGTTGGTGCTTGTGCAACTTCCCGTCGCTCGTGCAGAAGTAATCAGTAGTGCCACTGTCAGAGATGCCTGATTCTATTACTTTTCCAGTAGCATCAGTGTAAGTATGCGCTTGCCAAGGCGAGCTTGGAGTGTCAAAAATTGAACAGCCAGACGTTCCAGGCACTTCAGTCGATTCACCTGGCGTCCATGAAACCTTTTCGCACGTTACAGGCGCAGGAGCAGGTTCGGGCGTCGGCGCGGAAGGTTCGCAAATAACATCCTGCTTCAGCAGCTGTACCGTCGTGCCGACCGTGCCACACGTGTAGTCAGTCATGCCGTCATCAAACTTACTGGTAAAACCACCTGTCTCGGGACTGGTGTAATATGAGAATCCTTCTGCATCTACGCTGCCACCCAGCTTCGCGCACAAGCTTGTTCCTGCAACAGGCGCAAGACCCACACCCGCGCTCGGAGTGCATCCCTCGGTGCACGCCCTATCCATCCGCATAAGCTGGTTCGGATATACTGCGCTGCAACCGAAATCCGTGACTGCGCTATCGCACGCTGTCACACTCTTGCCACCGGTATCGACATAGGAATGACACTGGAACGGCGCATATGCCGCATCAATGCCAACACAACCGGACGTTCCCAAAACGATAGTCAAGCCGCTGGGAGCGACTGTACAGGTCGGCGCAGGCGTCGGCTCTGGCGCAGGAGTCGGACTTGGCGTTGGCTCAGGTTCAGTAGGGCACGGTTCGACAACAAACGCGCCTGATGCGTCCAGACATGGTCCGGCATCCGCTTTCATGTAAACATAGGAATCTGACGGCGCAGAGCCTGTGAAGAATGTCGTGCCCTCGGATAGATGCACGGTAGTAACCACCACGCCAGGCGCTGACGGGTCTGCGATGTAGGCAAGGAATTCATCGCGCGTCATCGCAACTGTCGTCGTCAAAGTCGTAAAGGTCAAATCGCTCTCGCAGGCTGACGTGATCACTGCCTCGTACATTGACGGGTCAGAAGCTAACCGGTAGGCCACCAATGTCAGCGTGCCAGTCTCAATCGTCAAGAACGGCGCGGTTGAAACCAAATAAGTTGAAAGTTCTTCCGCAGTCGCGACATAAGTATAAGTGAGCGAATCTGTCGGCACGACTGTTGCGGTATACAGTGTTGTTGAAGATGAAGTTGTGGAAGTAGCTGCGACTGTCGTTGAAGAAGCCGCAGATAGTGTCAAAGAATCAGCCGCAGTCGTCAAAGAAGCGCAATACACTGTCGAGACCAAATCAGCTGTCGCGCACAAAGCTTCCGCAGTGCTGTCCGCAGCAATAGTTGTTGCGGACGGCGAAGACGTGAACTCATCAGGACTAGATGAAGGGGGCGGACTTGATGACGAGTCACAACCCGAGGCTTCGCCCGTGACAAAATATGACTCAATCAAATCAGCAAAGCCGCCGCATATCGTGCCGCACATGATGTATCCCTCACCTGCGTAAGTCGGAACATATGAAGGAATCGGGAATGGATACACAGTGTCGTCAGGCATCTTTGGCAAGCAATAATCAAATGGCTCGCCACCAACACACGTGCAGCTCGCAGTGAACACTGGCAGACCTGGATCGCCCGGAAGTGAAGGAGGTGGAGATAAAGGCGGCGAAGTGGCTGGCGGAGGTGAAGTATCTGTTGAAGCAATATAATCCCCTGGATCAACCGTAACCGTACCTGTCGGAGTGAGGAAGTAAATCAATGAGCCATCCGTGCTTGCGACAACTGTAGTGCAAGTGGTTGAAGGCTCAGCTGCAACCTCTACAACTCGCGTCGAGGTCGCGGTGTTTCCGTCGCCGTCAGTAACTTCATAGACAACAGAATAAATTCCGACCGTGCCAGTGTCAACATCGCTTGTTGCCGCAATTTCGCCAGTGATGTCGCCATCCTCAGGGTCAGAGGCGGTCGCGCCAGCGTCTACATAAGACAGACCAAGCGCGGCAGTTATTGGATTGAATCCTGTGATTGTGATTATCGGCGTGCCGCTCACTGGCAAAGCAGTAACGATGACTGTGCGCTCAACTGTTGAAGTGTATCCCGCAGCATCAGTAACTGTGTACGTGATGATGTAAGTTCCAGGAGCAGACGTGTCAACAACGCCAGTTATTACTATTGAACTCGTGATGTCTCCGTCAAAACCGTCGACTGCAATTGCGCCCTCTTCGACATAAGCTTCGCCAACCAAGAGATAGACTGGACTTGAGCCAACGAGCACGATTACTGGCGCTTCCGTGTCAACCGGTGGCGTGGGTGTCGGGACTGGGGTGGGTTCAGGTAATGTCGGCTCCGGTACTGGAGTCGGAGGCTCAGTAATTATTATTTCAGAGGCAGGCTCATCAATAATGCCAGGCACTTCAACATAAGGCACTTCTGGATCCGCAGGCGGCGCAATCGGCGGGCCAACAACAACAATTATTATTTCGCCGTCATCAACATCAATGTCTGCGTCAGTGAACTCAGTAACCCCAAAATCTTCTGGTTCTGCAATGATTTCCACTTCACCTGTCGGCGAGACGACATACATGTGGTCAGACGTGAACACGTAATGCCTGTCGCGAATAGGCGCGACTGCAAGAAGCGTAGTGCCCGGCAACGACTTGGTGATTCCGCCAGTCGCAGGGTCGAGTATAGTATTACTGTCTATCCTGACAACTGGGTTCACACGCAAAACTGATGATGTAGACCCGCTTTCCAATCGGTTGGAAAGCAAAAGTGAGAGCAAAATGAGGACTATAATGCCTAGAATAACCATCACGACTCTCTTCGCAGTCACCATCTTTTTCAGAACGGTATGACGAAGAGGGGTTTAAATAGGTTGTGCTAGCTAAATACAAGGTAAAGTATGAAAAATTACTTCTTCGCTTCTTCCTTCTTCTCGCCTTCTACTTTCGGAGGCGCAAGAGGTGTTGAACCTTCCTTCAAAACCTTGAGGTTCACCTGCGAAATCTTGGGATGGATGGTGTTGCCGCACACGGTTTTTCTGTGCTTGATGCCGTTTGCCGTCTTCTTCAAGCCGACGCCAGAAATGGCGAGAATTCTCTTTCTCTGCACTCCTTGCACGTCCCAACGCATCGGGAATCCGCAATAGTCCGAACCGCCCATGACCTCGAACTCGTAGCCAGCATAGCCAATGGTTTCTCCCTTGACGTGGTCTTTAATCTTCTTGCCAAGCAAGTGCTTGAACTCAGGTTCTGCGATGTCCTTCATGACGGATTTGCCGTCTTTCATTCCGAATACCAACTTAGGCATGTTGTGTTCCCCCGAGCTCGATTGTTTCACGAGTTCAGCTTAGATAACCTTGATTTCCAGAAGGGGATTTATAAAGCTATCGGCGCGCGACCTTCGCCTGCGACGTGCCGTATTGGCCGAGATACTGCTCCAGCCTTCCGATGATGGCCGAACTGAAATTTCTTTGTTTCAAACGCGCAAGCACGTCCGATGCGGTTACAATTGAGACCACTTTGATTCCGGTGTCACGTTCATACGTCTCGACTGCATTGAATCCATCAACTTCCACTTCTTGACGGTCCAACGCAATCGCAGTCAACGGAATGCGTTTCACACCAAGAGCAAATAACGTCTCGCGTGCAGCGTATTTTGACGCACCATCAGTAAAGACATCATCCAAATCTGCGACATAACTCTGTTCGGTAGGCAAACGTCCGACGATTTTCGCTTTTCCGGTTTCAACCGACGCTTCACCGTGCGTCTTTTCGACTTTGCGCGTGAAAAACCAATGCACATTTTGGTTGTGATTTTCGTAGAGTTTCAATGCGACAGGCGCGACGAGTCCAACACCTTTTTCAGGAATGCCGTAGAGATGATCAAAATGGATGCGCGATGCGTGCAAGGCGCTCGCATAAGCCGCGGCAACGATTGAGATGCCGCGACCATCATTGATATCGCCGAGATTGAAAAAATACGGGGACTTGCGTCCGCTCTGGAGCGGCCATTCGCCATCCACTTTCAGCGCTTGCGCATCAAGCAGAAAGTCAATGAATTCACTTTTGTAATCATTCATGTTAATTCATCAACTTCAGATTTCCAGTAATAGAATCAATTCTTTTTTCCTCATGCGGGCCGATTGCCATGCAGGTTATAGTTCCAGGATCGACGTGCGTGTGGCCGGCGTCCGTCACCACAGCAACAACCAACCCTGCGCGTTTTGCTTTTTCTTCATACACGGTCAGTTCAGCCAAGTCCTTGACTTTCAAGACTGACTTTTTCATGCCTTGTTCGCGCCACTTTTCAACCGCATCAGCATCAGACAGCATGACTGCATCCACGGCCGCGTGCGCGACCTGCGCAGACATCTTGCCTTTTGATAGCTTCAAATCGTCGCGCACGAGAATGACTTGTTTGTAGTCGGACATATTCAGAACAACGTGCCAATCTTATATTAAGGTTGCGCGAGTTCGCGGATGGATTTCTGCAATGTGATCGTACCTTCATCTGCGGGCGAAAGCTTTGCGCGGCCCGCGAGCAGGTCAGAATAGCGCCCCTTGTCATCGCTCACCATCTTATGGTCGTGCGGCGTCGTCACGTCTCTAATAACCAGCGTCTTGACCCAATCCGTTGAAAGAAAGATGCGCGTTCCGTCATTCGCCTTGTAGAAATGAGACTGCGCTTCCTTTTCGAAAGAAAACACGCTGCGTTCTGCGTCTCTACCACCATCCTTAATGATGCGGCAGATAGTGGTGACATACTTGTTCACATCGTCAAAGAATTGTGTGCCGTGCAATGGCTGATATTTCGCGAGCTCAGAGTATCTGCGCTGCAAATCCTTGCCTGCTGAAATTGCGATTCCTGTGCCGTTCGCCAGCCCAGAGCGTTCTTCCTTCTTCGCAAGTCTTTCCTCGAGCAAAACATTCCGTTTCAGTGCAGCGTCGCGCTCGGCGCGCAGCTTCTTCTGTTCCGGACCAAACGTGTCCATGAAAAGATCATATTCGCGCTTCAAATCGTCGTACTCCTGTTGGTTCTTGGTTTCCACGCGCGTACGTTCTGCCATCTGCGTCTTCAATTGCGCGTACTCCGCGAGCATTGCTGGAGAGGGCATCAAGGAAAGTTTACTCTGGAGTTCTCCTATTTGTCTGCGCGCGCTTTCATTTGCCTGACGCTGCTCCTCATGCTTGCGCTCGTAGCTTGCGCATTTGCGCTGCGCTTCCTCGAGCGGTTTATTTGTCATGCGCAATAGTTGTGCGAAAGCATCAAGCGCGTTCGTCGTATAAGCTGCACTAGAAGGAAATTGTCCGCCTGCAATCGGCAGGGCAAGCACTCGCTTGAGCTCATCATCCGAAATTGCGAGCGCCCATGCAAATCTTGCGCGGACACTCTGTTTTTCGTTTACATACCCAGTAAATCCTGCATACAACTGTTGCGCGCTTTTCTTTGCGACTTCCTCTATCTGCACTTCAGCGCTTTCGTTCAACGCATCATAGAACGGACCGATGAGGTCAACGATGCGTTCATCGCGTTTCGCATGCGCAATCGGCAACCCGAGATCAAGGAACATGCTCAGAGGATGATTCTCCTTGATTAAGGCTTTGCGGGCGTGATGGAAGAGTTCTTCTTGTGTCGTAGCCGCCAATTTGCGCGCACGGTCAAGATCGCAGAATTCGCAGTCGTGCAATGATAATATTGAGTGAAACTTGTAAATCCGCGCGAGTAAGGCACCTTCCAACCCCAAAAAGCCGAAGTTTTCCTGTTTCTTGCGGTCGAGACTGTCAATCAGTTCCGGAGATAAAATCAGCCGAGCCACTGGTTCAGTCGCGACGCCAATCCAGTCCCGCGCGAGCGGAAAGGTACGCAAAATCTGTTCAATATTCATACTCTTCTTTTACGACGAACGCTTTATAAAGCTTTCGAGAAGTGACTACTAATTAGGAGTTATTATTCTGCGATGTATGCTGCGATGACTTGATGGCCGCGGAGCTTCTCGATCTTGATGGCGTCTTCCTCGGATTTCAGCTCTCGGCGCACAAAAAAATACGTGTCAGGGTGAAACGGTTCCGTGGCGCGATTGCATTTCTCGTCCGCAGCGACAAGATACGCGCGAAAACGGTCCCCTTGCTCCAGCGCAATGATTGCGGGAAAACGAATCTTTTTTACTCCCTCGTACGGCTGTTGCACGGCAACCTCCAATGCGCTGGAGTTGTACCGCACCGACATGGAAGGACTGCGAGAGCCGATACGTATGTGCATGACATCCTGCAGCACATCTTCTTTGGTCTGTTTCGCATGATAGACTGCGTTTTGCACGACACCTTCAACAACGACGGTGACTTCTTCCAATGAAGGACCGACACCGTTGAGCATATCGAGCGCCTTGCGCAATTCTGCTTCAGAAGCATCTTGCTTTGCAGTCATTTCTTCAGCTCCACCATTTTCCACGCAGCAACAGAAGGTTCAGTGAGTTCATACGCGAGTTTAAAACGAGTCAACGAAACTTTCGCGTTCAGTTTCGCCAAGATGCTCTCCGCATCCAAGCGCGCAATCGGATTCTCTGAAAGCGCGCGCTCGTCAATTATTACATACGTCACAGGCACTGGACACGCAGAGTATGCTGCGGGGTCAGACAGCGTGCTGATGAACGCGTCAGGACACGCAAGCATGCTCAGAATCTCCACTGCTTCAAGTTCAGAATGTGTTTCGTAGACTTTACCAAGCCAGTACTGTTCTGCGCTGTTTGCGTCAGACCAAGATAAGCTCGCGCCGCGCTCTTCTGCAAACGCAGTTGCACAATCTACAGCAGCTGCGTCTTTTCCATTCCTGATTGCGCTAACTGCATACACGCCAGCAGCTGCGACCAACAAGACAAGCAAGACAGCCACCCATTTGCCAAACCCTTTCGGCGTGTCATCGTACGCAGGAGCAGTAGATTCCTCAACACGAGTCTTTTGCGGCTCTGCTACTTTGAGCTCGTGCCGTTCCACTTTTCTCGGCTCGGGTTTTGTTTCGATTTTGCGCGGCTGCGGTTTGACAGCAACGACTTTTGGCTCGATTTTCTTAGGTTCAACCTTCTCAATCATAATCTTCTTCGGCGTCTGTTTCTTTACCGGCTCAATCTTAATCTCTTTTTTAGGCTTGACTTCGTCTACTTTCTTCTGCTCTGCCTTCTTAATTTCGGCTTTTGCCTCGATTTTCTTCGGCGACTCGATGAAAACAGGCTTTTCTATCTTGATCTTTTCCGGAGGAGTACCATCAGAGAGCTCGCGCCGAATCAAGTCATTGAAATCATCATCGAGCGAATGCTCTTCAGGCTCAGAATCATCAATTAAGGGTTTTCTTTTCTCTGCCATATTCACCACTTTAATGCAGCATGCACACTCTTGCGTCGAAGAGGAGCATTTAAAAGGATTATGGTTCTTCAGTAGTTGATGAACTTCGGAAAATTGGGCAACATCGAAACCGCGGATGAATACCTAGACATCGCGTTCAGGCAGGCAAAGGCGCACTCCTCGGAGGCAATGAAAAAAATAACTGGAAATTCGTTCCAGCGGTTGCAGCGCAAGGAAATGGACTCAATCAATGTAGTCCACACTGCGCTCGTGAAGCACTTCACAACCATTCTAGTCTCATTTCCTTCAATCCCCGACCTCGATCCCTTTTACCGCGAACTGGCAAAATGCGTCGTTGACATCGCGCAAGTGCGGCAAAGTTTAGGCGGCGTAAATTGGGCAGTGCATCGCATCCAGGAGATTTTCCGCGAATACCATCAAAAATTGCGCGGCAGCCAAGATGAAGACATTTTGTTGCGGCACAAGCGCGCATATTACGGCAGAATCTCGAGCGTTGTCAAGCGCTTGAAGACGGATTTCATTTTCTTGAATGAAGCGCGCAGACAAATGAAAGAGTTGCCGTCATTCAAGACCTCAATTCCTACAATCGTCATCGCGGGACTGCCGAACGTAGGCAAAAGCACACTGTTGAAAGCGCTAACTGGAAGCTCGCCAGCGATCGCGGACTATCCGTTCACGACAAAAAGCATGATGCTCGGCTACCGCACGCATAACGGCGAAAAGTGGCAAGTCATCGACACGCCGGGATTGCTGGACCGTCCGATCTCAAAGCGCAACACCATCGAGAAGCAGGCGGCTCTCGCGTTGAAGCATCTCGCCACTGTCGTCGTTTTCGTGATTGATCCGACTGAAGGGTGCGGATATCCTCTTTCAGAACAAAAAAATCTTTTGAAAGAGGTCGCAAAGTCACTCGAAGTGCCAGTCATAGTCGCGCTGAACAAGGCAGATTTGGCGACTGAAGAGCAGCTGCACGCGGCCACCGAGAGAAGCCAGCACGTGATTGCGATTTCAGCGAAAAAGGAAGAAGGCATCAAGGAACTTGTTGAACTCATCGCGAAACAGATTCCTGCGTGAACTGCGGCAGGTCCCTAATTGCGACGCTCAACCGCGCCCTAAACTCGCTGCCTCGTCAAAGTGCTGCAAGACTCTATCCAATATTCATGACTGCCCAATGCCGCACTCAAGCAAGTCATAAAGAAACGGCTCTGAACTAACCTCGTTTTCGTGCGCCTTAAGGTAATCCGAAACCGACAATCCACGTTCCTTGAGCGTGTGGAACAACGCATACCACGCGACCCAGACATTCACGGATGTATGGCCAAAAGCTTTTATCGTGATTTCCGGGAGCAACTCCCTGAGCGCCGCCACCGTCTCCTCGCGGCCCGGAAGCCGGTATTCGACGTGTTCCTGAATGAACTTGTTCGGAATGAGCGAAAGCACTTTCCTCTGGGCTTCCATGCTTCTTGCTTCCGGATAATTGATGAACAGCTTCGATTTGGCCACGCGCGCCAGTTCCTGCAAGAGCTTCTCGCGGTCCTGCCGCGGCACGTGCTCCAAGGCGTCGATGCTCACCACGACATCAAAGTGCTTGTCCGGGAATGGAATGGCGAGCCCGCTGCCGCCCGTCGTTACAGGATCAACAACCCACACCACGAGATCTGGAACAAATAACGCGAACGCGCCATCAAAACCCCCGACATCCAACACGATGGTGCCTGCCGGCAATCCCAACGCGTTGACGCGCTTCGCCGTCTGGCTGAGCCGCATGAAACGGTCCCACTCGACGCCTGCGGTGTCACGCGCGACCACTTTTGCCTCGCGGACCCCTTCAACCCCGCAATCAACAAGTTCAACGGCCTTCTGGGCTTCAATCGGCTTTTCTGCCATTTTTGCACGCCTCGCCGCACGAGTCCTTCACGCCAAGCTTGTGCAACATCTTTTCCATCAGGCAATAGTTCGTGAGCCCGGCCAAAATCATCATTGCCGCGATGAAATAGGCCAGCGGCTTGAAATAAAGCAGGCCAATGAGCAGCAGAGTCCCGTTCACCAATCTGACGATGTTCATCGCCTTCATCGCTTCCCGCCCACATTACATTTTTCCATCATCATTTCCCTTTTGTCAAACTGACAACCAACCAGACTATCAGCACGAGTATCAACACCATGAATATCGGGCCAAACGCCATCATCCCGCCGCCAAAACTTGATATGACTATCAGAGCCAGCAAAACCACGATGACAAGCAGCAAATTACTGTCTTTCTTCCTCATATTAAGCCCTTCTCACAGCAATCCTTTCCCGCAGGATTTCCCGAATGATGTCAAACGCCCTGATGATTTTTGGGTTCATAAGACGGTAATAGGTCCGGTTGCCGTGACGCCGCGCCTTGACGATCCCTTTCAGCCGCATGACCGCGAGGTGCTGGGAAACGCTCGCCTGGCTCAGTTTCGTCCGCTTCGTGAGCTCGGTGACCGAGCGCTCGCCATGGCGGAGCGTATTCAAGATCTCAAGGCGCCCCGGATTCGAGAAGACCTTGCACATCTCCGCGTGAATCAAGTACAGTTCCTTATCCATAAGAATATAAGAATATTTGCATATTTAAATACTTTGGGTTTGCGATCTCGTTCGGCAATCTAGAACGCGATCGTCTTCTTCTCGAGCTTATTCGCGATGTACCACAAAAACAAACCCAACAATATATAGACTATAGTCAACGCCTGCACTTTCGGCACTGCTTGATCTATGTATACTGTAAGCAGGTTGGTGGCTTCCTGAGTCACTACCGAACCAATGATGGTCAGGAACGCTGTCTTGCCGAACAACGAAAACAAAATGCCTATCAATCCCGGAATGAGCGTAACCTTGCTCAACGCGCGCAGTGCCCTCGCGAGCGTTCCCTTCTGCGCGACGTAGCCCATGAAACTGCCAAGTATGAGCACAACCGCGATAGTGAGAATTTTCGGCGAGGTGCTGCCCGGCAATGTGAGGAAGTAGAGGAACGGAAACAGCAATGTGAGCCCGATGACATAGACGACTCCGAGCAGCCATTCTAACACCAAGCCACCCACGAACGCGTGCAGGCGGGCGTCTCTTTTTCGCATACTAAGACAGAGTGACCGAAGGTTTAAAAAGATTGTTCTCTGTCAGCGAGTGCATGGTGCTGCACGATCTCGCGGTCTTCATTGGCGCATCGCTCGGGTTGGTGATTTTCGGCGCGCTGCTCATCCGGACAATTCTCAAGCTCGCGCAGTTCATGCGCCTCAGCGAGTTCGTCATCGCGTTCCTCGTGCTCGCGATTGCGACCTCGCTACCTGAGCTGTTCATCGGCATCCAGTCTGCGCTTGCCGGCACGCCAGAGCTCTCTTTAGGAAACGTCATCGGCAGCAACATAATCGACCTCTCATTAATCGGCGGAATCATCATCCTGCTCGCGAGAAACTTCAAGATAACGGAACGGCTCGTGCGGCGAGATGTTTGGATGATGGTCATCATCGCGACCATTCCAATCATTCTGATGACGATTGGCGAAGGCTTGTCGCAGTTTGATGGGCTCATTTTAATCGGCGCTTATGCCGGCTACTTGACCTGGCTTTATTTCGAACGCAGAGGCAATATCGTGATGACAGACCACGTAAGCAAATGGGAAGCGATATTCAGCGCGTTTTTGCTCGTCGCTTGCGGGCTTGCGCTATATTTCGCGGCGCAATTTGTCGTAGACTCCGGAAGCGCGCTGGCCATCAATCTCGGGTTGCCCTCCATTTTCGTTGGTTTGATCTTTGTGGCGCTCGGAACGTCTCTTCCTGAACTCGTGTTCGGAACAAAAGCAGTGTTCGCGAAGCATCCGCAGCTCGCCGTCGGCGATTTAGTCGGTGCAGTGATTGTGAATTCGTTGCTTGTGTTAGGCATTACTGCCATGATTGCTCCAATCACCGCGAACCTCATGCTTTTCTTCACGAGCGCAGC
>CAYHVU010000012.1:16173-20061 GCA_964360075.1 uncultured Methanosarcinales archaeon | reverse complement strand
AACTCAGTAAAGCTGCAAAATCCACATTCTATATATACTCCTTCCTTGGAAAATCGACTATGCGCATCAGTATCATCGGGGCAGGTCCAGCAGGAAGTTATGCCGCGCTCTTGCTCGCGAAACAAGGCCACGAAGTCAACGTGTTCGAAGAACACGCAAGCATCGGCAACCCAGTGCAATGCACCGGCATCGTGACGCATGCATTGTGGGACTTGATTCCAAAGAACGACAAAATCATTCGTTTGGAACTTGACAAGGTAAAAATCCACGCACCGAACAGCAGCACAGTCGATTTCGCGCTGCACGAATTCATTCTCGATCGTGCAGGACTTGACAGATACATCGCACAATTGGCAAAGAAAGCCGGCGCCACCTATCATCTCAGCCACAAATTCGTCGGATTTGAAGGCAAAAGCATCCGCGTACGACACAACGGCAAAGACCTAACACTTCCAACTGATATCACCATCGGCGCGGACGGTCCGAACAGCGAGGTCGCAAAAACAGCGAACATCTGGGTGCCAAGAAAAGTCTGGGGAGGCATCCAAGCAACCATCGAGGGGAAGTATGACCAAAAGGCGTTCGACGTCTTCTTCGGCGAAGATTTCAAGCATTTTTTCGCGTGGGTCGTTCCCGAGAGCACAACCATCGCAAGAATTGGCATCGCGTCAGAGCACAAAGCAAGAGAAATGTTCGAGCGCATCACAAAAATTTATCCGGGCAAGCTCGTTGGCTGGCAATCCGGGCCTATTCCCATCTACGACAAAAATATTCCTGTGCAGAACCAAGAACGTACGGTCTTCCTCGTTGGCGATGCCGCAGGGCTGGTCAAAGCCACCACCGGCGGAGGCATCATCACGGGAATGCTGTCAAGCAAAATTCTTGTGGACGCCATAATCCACAGAAAAGACTACGCAAAAGCGCTGAAGCCGTTGCGCAAGGACCTAGGCTGGCACTGGCTCATAAGAAGAACGCTCAACACGTTCACCAATAACGACTACAACAAACTCATCCGTTGGATGGACAACCCGAAATTGCAGCAATTGTTGATGACTCACGCCCGAGACTTCCCCACACAGTTCGTCACAAAGCTCTTCTTCGTGCAGCCGCGATTTGCTCTCTTCGCAACAAACTTTATAAAGCAACTGCTGCTGCCAAGAAGCGGGGTATCCAATGGCTGACGAGCTCTCACTAAACTTCTCTAAATGGTTCACCAAGAAGGAAACAGCAGCAGACAGTGCTGCGCCTGGAACACCCGCTCCGCAGCCGACAGATGCAGGCCTTGATCTCGGCAAGCTCAAGAGCGCAGGAAATTGGCTCTGGGAGCATCGCGCCTGGTTTATCGTGCTCATTCCAATTCTCCTCAGCATTATCGTGCGTATCCAACCCATCGATGTCCCATTGGCGGACGAATCTGCGAACAACCAGGTTTCGGCGTTCATCAGGGATGATATCCAACGTTCTTTTGATATTCAATATCCGAATCTGCCGCAACAGAATAGGGCACGGCTTGTCGAAGAGGAATTCCAGAAAGCCATTCTGCAACCTTCATACACGCTCCGCACAGGGTCTCAGCAAGGACAATCCTTCAGTGTTGCACAACAGCGTGCAGCGATAGCAAACGACTTCCGTTCCTTCTTTCAGTACGAGGCAAATGGGCGCAGTTACACATACATGCCGGACATCGACCCGTACACCTATCTGCGCTGGGCAAGAAATTATCTTGCGACAGGAGATATAGCTGACGAGCGCAGGAACGGCGTGGCGTATGACAATCACATGGTTGCGCCATTAGGCGCACCGATTGACGACACAATTCACCCGTACGTGCTTGCCTGGACGTATCGCGTCATGAGCCTGTTCAACGGCAAGATAACACTCATGCAAGCCGCTGGCTATTTCCCAGTTATCATGATTGCCTTGAGCGTCATTCCGGTCTACTTCATCGGACGCAGATTCGGCGGAACGACCGCTGGCTTCTTTGCAGCTACAATTTTCGGAATCAATGCCGCGCTACTCGGCAGAACCAATTGGGGACACGCGGACACGGATGCGTACAACGTCTTTTTCCCTGTACTAATCTTGTGGTTGTTCTTGGAGGCGTACTATCATAAATCACTTAAAGCGCGTTTGGCGCTCATTGGTGGCGCGGGGCTCGCGACGGGATTGTTCGCCGTAACCTGGTCGGGCTGGTGGTACATCTTTGATTTCGTGCTCGCCGTTGGAGCAGGCTACCTAATCTACTTGCTTTGGTTTCATCGAAGA
Organism: uncultured Methanosarcinales archaeon; assembly: GCA_964360075.1. GTDB lineage: Archaea > Nanobdellota > Nanobdellia > Woesearchaeales > ARS49 > DSQK01. Next base: position 17,796 of record CAYHVU010000012.1, on the reverse strand, counting down.
CAGCTCACGCAAGGTATCAATGTATTCCTCCAAACGCCTGATTTACGGCAGCATGTGTCGCTCGTGCTGGGGTATATAATTGCGGCAGGAATATTTGTCAGTCTGTTCATCAGTTTCAATTCCTTCCTCGGCGCGCCATTGCAGCCTTTCGATTTCGTCAGCATCAAGGATGCGGCAAAAATCTCGTTGTTCCCGAATGTTCTCACGACAGTCGCAGAACTTAATGAAGCGTCGCTCGAACAAGTCATTGACCAGATGGGTCATGCGACGTTCGGCGGCATCTCGTTTTTCGCGATTGCGGTCCTCGGACTCTTGCTTCTTGCACTGCCACGCGAGAAGTATTCTTGGAGAGAGCTCTTGTACTTGCTTGGCGGGCTCATCTATTATTGGATCATCATAAGTTCAATCAACCGTTTTAGTCCTGTGACATTCATCATCCTGTTCGCGCTACCAATCGTCGTACTCGTGCTCCGCGAAGCGCTGCGCGGCATTTGTACGTTTGACATCAAGCTCGTGTTGTTTCTCGTGCTCTGGTTCATGGCGACAATGTACGCAAGCACAAAAGGCATCCGTTTCGTCATGCTTCTCGTGCCCGCGTTCAGCATTGCGTTCGGCGTCGGCATTGGTTTGGCAACTCAGGCATTGAGCAGATTGGCGCATCAATCAGTCAAGATTCCGCACAACGTCACCGCAAGCATCATCATCGTACTCTTCGTCCTCGTGCTTGCAGGTCCTGCACAGCAAGTGGCTGCGTCCAGCGCAAATGATCTTCCTATCATCAACGACGCTTGGTACAACACACTCACTAGCATCCGGGATGCAAGCAAACCAGATGCCATCATCACAAGTTGGTGGGATTTTGGCCACCATTTCAAATATCTCTCCGACAGACGAGTCACGTTTGATGGTGCATCGCAGAACGAGCCGATGGCGCACTGGGTCGGCAAAATCCTGTTGACGGACGATGAAGAACTCGCGGTTGGACTGTTGCGCATGCTTGATTGCGGTTCGACAAAAGCGTTCGATACTCTTGAAAAAGAAGTCAATGATGCATCCATTACAATCAAACTCATCTACGAAACGGTAAGAGTACCAAAAGACGATGCAGCGAAACTTTTGCGCGAGCGCGGCATAAGCGAAGCGACAATTGTAGAATACCTGAAATACAGTCACTGCAATCCGCCAGAAGCATTCTTCATTGCCTCAGGTGACATGATTGGCAAAGGTGGTGTCTGGGCGCATTTCGGCAGCTGGAACTTCGACCGTGCCGACATTTGGGTATACGCTCGCGCCCTGCCGCGCGATGAGGCAATTGCGTTTATTACAAACAACAGCTATGTGGATGAACAGATCGCAGAACAGCTCTATGACGAAGTCAGTGCCATCACGAATGAACAGAACGGAAACGCCTGGATTGCACCATGGCCCAACTATAATGGAGACATCTATGGTTGTGACAAGAAAGATAAGCTTCTGGAATGCGACAACGATATCAAGATTGATCTCACCACTATGGACATCACCATTCCAACACAAGGCGAGCTCAACCATCCTACTGTGTTTGCCTATCCGACTGCAAAAGGTGTCGAAACTAAACGATACACTGAGAACACCGTACCGTTC
>CAYHVU010000012.1:0-16163 GCA_964360075.1 uncultured Methanosarcinales archaeon | reverse complement strand
TCAGCTTGACGCTCATTCCTCGGGGTGAGAACAGCTATGGCTTGGTGCTCGCGAACGAAGAACTTGTTGCCAGCATGTTCACGCGCATGTACTTCCTACAAGGCCACGGACTGAAGTACTTCAAGCCGTTCAATGTGCAACGCGACGCATCAGGATTGCTGATTTACACGTACCAGGTTGATTGGGATGGTACCAATACGACCATTCTACCAAGAGTTATTGCATGAAACTCTCAATTGTAATCCCAACGTTCAATGAAGTGCAGAATGTTCCGCTGCTGCACGACGAGCTTACGAAGACGCTCAAGTCACTAAAACATCCTTACGAAATCATCTTTGCAGATGATGGCAGCACGGACGGCACGCGTGACGCGCTCCGCAAGCTCGCGCAGGACAAGAACGTCAAAGTGCTCTTTCACCGCAGGAACTTCGGGCAGACGGCCGCGATGGATTCCGGTTTCAAGTACGCGCACGGCGACGTCATCATCACGATGGATGCTGATTTGCAGAACGACCCTGCGGACATTCCTAAACTACTCGCAAAACTTGATGAAGAATATGATGTCGTTTCAGGTTGGCGCAAGTATCGCCAGGACCCTTTCTCCAAGAAGCTGTTCTCGCGCATCGCAGGCAAAATGAGAAAAATCCTCACGCGAGAGAAAATCCACGATTCTGGCTGCACGCTCAAGGCGTACCGCAAGGAATGTTTTACGAATCTTGATTTGTACGGAGAAATGCACCGCTATATCCCTGCGATTCTTACATGGCGTGGTTTCCGCATCACAGAAATCGTCGTCAACCATCGGCCGCGCAGGTTCGGCACGACAAAGTACGGCATGGGTCGCATCTTGCGGGGATTCCTTGATCTGCTCATCGTCAAGTTCTGGATGCAGTACAGCACGCGACCCATCCAACTGTTCGGCAGGCTCGGACTGAGCTGTTTTGCATTAGGGTTCTTGGCAGGGCTGTTCCTGCTGTGGCAGAAGTTCGTCGACGGTCAAACAATCGCGAATAGGCCATTGCTGCTGCTCGTGGTGCTCCTTATCCTGTTGGGTGTCCAATTCTTCGGAATGGGCGTCATTACGGATGCATTGACAAAACTCTACTATCGCGCAAGTCCGATTTCGCGCGTGAGCGAGACGCTCGAGTGATATGCCGAAACATATTCTTTTGTTGAGCTACGAATTCCCGCCGTTGGGCGGTGGAGGCGGCGTTGTTGTAAAACACTTATGCGAGACCTTGCACAAAAAGTACGGGCACACGTTTGATTTGGTCACGATGGGCTACAAGGGTTTGCTCAAAGAGGAACAGCAAGGTTCAATTCACATCTATCGTGTGCCGTGCAAACGCTCAAAGAAAGAACTGTGCACGACACCTGAAATGTTATCGTATCTTATTCCCGCATTCCTGAAAGCAGAACAATTAGTGCTCACAAAAAAATACGATCTGGCTCACGTGCACTTCATTCTTCCTACAGGAAACCTCGCCGTTGCGCTCAAATTGTTGAACCATCTGCCTTACATTATCTCAACGCACGGCTCAGATCTCCCAGGTTACAATCCTGATAGATTCAAGCTTTTACACGTGCTTCTCAAACCGATTTGGAGTTTCTTCATCCGAAATGCAAAAATTGTGCTGACACCGTCAGAAAGTCTTCGCTCACTGCTGTTGCGCTCCTGGAAAGGTTCTCCGAACAAGGTCAAGTCAATCCACTGGGGCATCGACATTCCTCCTGCGCCTGCAAAGAAAGTGAATCGCATCCTGTTCGCGGGGCGTTTATTCGAGCGCAAGGGTGCGCAATACCTCATCGAAGCGGTCAAAATCCTGAAGCTCAAGGACTGGGACGTCACCATCGTCGGCGACGGTCCGATGCGCGCAACGCTCGAGAAACAAGCAAAAGGATTTCCGAACATCACATTCACAGGCTGGCTTCCGCGCGAAAAACTGCAAAAGCTCTACGCGACCTCAAAGATTTTCGTGTTTCCATCAACTGCCGAGAGTTTCGGCATGGTAATCGCGGAAGCCATGGCCGCCGAAATGGCCGTCATAACGAGCAATGACAGCGCCTGCCCTGAAGTTGTTGGTGATGCCGGCATTCTCGTGCCACCAAAGAATGCGCAGAAGATTGCTGACGCGCTCAAAACGCTCATTGCCAACCCAGCGGAAATCGCGCGTCTCGGAAAGGCCGCGCGAAAACGCGTGCTTGACAAGTTCACATGGGCACAGTGCGCGAAAGAATACCACTCGCTCTATCAAACCTTCAGTCGAAAGAGATAGTTCCAAACGGCAAGATGCCTTGCGGAGTATCATACTGCACCGTCGTCACTGGTTGATTCTGAAGCATCGCTGAAAGGTTATTCATATCAAACATCCCCCCTTTCTTGAACAGAAAATAATAGGGAGTAAACTGTCCGTTCGGCGTGATGAACCCAACTTGTTTGAGTGCATAGTTCTTGCCCACATAATCCATCCATTCCTGATTTTGCAACAGGTCGAACTTCCACTGGTAGATGAAAATCCAAGCCGCGCCCGCCTTCTCTGCGAGCTGGATCTGGTCAACGGCAGTCGGGACTTTGTAGCCTTTTCTGTCGGCGTGCCACAGAATACCATAAGATTGGTGGCTCGAGTGCATGATGCGCTCATCTGGTGCACTATGTTCGTTCACGTATCTACCTGCTGCATCAAGCCCTGGAAATATGGTGCCAAACTGTCTGTCAAGCGCGGCCGTTGTCGGTACCCAGAGCGTACCAATCAGGAGCGCGATGACAATCCATGAAACATGCGGAATCTTTACAAGACTTCCAATTGTACTTGCGATGACAACGAAAGCATATGCGATCAAGAACACAATCAAAGGCGCGTAAGGAAACTGGTGATAGCTGTGACCGCCGAGCTTTGACGCGAGGATAATTGTAAAAAGTATACCGAATGCACCGTAGAAAAAAATATACTTGTTGCCAAGCGTTGTCTGCCGCTGGATAATATATCGATATGCGAGCAGAAAGAATCCACCGGATGCAATCAGCATTCCTGCGATAGTGAAATTATCAGCCATGAACGACTTCATTGCCATCCAAAATGTCGGTGTGAAAACTTCTGTGAGGTTTATCATCTCTGAAATTGAGATGACGGCACCACCGGCGACGCCGTACAACTGCTTGATCTTATTCTTGAAGAAGAACTCCATGTACCAAAACCACAAGATGAATAAAAATCCAAATCCTGCAGCCGGCACAAACGTCTTCAATCGCGCCTTCCACTCCCACAATCTGCGATACGGAAACATCACGAGGAAAGGAAACGCCATCACTACGAATGAATATTTTGTCACGATACCTAGCACAGTGAAAAGCGCCGCGAGGATGAACCACTTCGGACGGTCGTGTTCAATCCAACGCACCAAGGAGTACGTGCCCAACAGCACGAAAAACAGCGCCGGGCTGTCCAACTGGAAGTTCCGGCTGAAGAAAATCATCAGTGGATTCAGCGCGAACAAGGCCGCGCTCGTAAGCGCAAGATCTTCACGCTTGAACAGGCGTTTGATGAGCAAGTAAAACACCACCATGCTCGCGAGGTTCAGGATGACGCCGATGCCGCGCAGCGCTCCGAGGTCACCATCGAACACTCTGTACACGAGCGCGCCGAGCACGGAAATAGTTGGGAACGTATCCGCGTGCGCGCCTGACAGGTCTTCATTCACGAACGGAAGGTCCCACGCGGGCACGAAGAATCCATGCGCAAAGAAGCCTTCACGCGCGAAATTGCGCGCCTCCGTCAAATAGTGCGACTCTTTCCAATTGTGGTAGCCCACGACAGGATAATCGAGATGATAAGCGCGCAAATTCCAGCCGAACATCAGCAGAGCGGCCAGCATAATCCAGGGAAGATACTTCTTCCACGGAAAATCAGCTACAGTTTGTTCCCCGACAACCTCAGTCATGAGTGATTTTCACCGTCGGAGTTATATAAATGTTCGCTCCACAACCTTTTTATACGGTCCTGAGCCAAACTGTGTATGGACAACGTCTTCATCGTCATCGCTGCTTACAACGAAGAACGCGCCATCGGCGAGGTCATCAATGGCCTCAAGGCGAAGCACTACAACAACATTGTTGTTGTCGATGACGGCAGCAAAGACAAAACGAGCGACATTGCAGCTCAACACGGCGCAACAGTCATAACGCACGTGCTCAACCGCGGTCAGGGCGCTGCGCTAAAGACTGCAATCGATTTCGCACTCCAGGAAAACGCAGACATCATCGTTACATTTGATGCCGACGGCCAGCATCGCGTGGAAGATCTCCCTGCGATGATTGCTCCCGTTGCGTCCGGCGAAGTAGACATCACGCTCGGTTCGCGCTTTCTGGCGCAAGGTTCCAATGTGCCTGGGTTGCGCAAGTTCTGGCTGAGGATGGGCTCGCTCCTGTTCCGCGCGCTGTACGGGGTCAAACTCACGGATTCGCACAACGGTTTCCGTGCGCTATCGCGGCACGCGGCCGAAACAATCGAAATCAAGGCCGATCGCATGGAGCACGCGAGCGAGATCATCGACCAGATTGGTGCGCACAAATTGCGTTACCAAGAAGTCCCCGTTGTCATCCACTACACGGCGTATTCAAAAGCGCATAGCAGCCAAGGCATGTTCCCTGCATTAAAAATATTTTTCCGCACCATCACACACAAGTTTTTGAGGTAAACCATGACACCTACCGCACTGCAGATTTTCGCGACATTGTTTGCATTTTTCGCCTTGAGCCGGGTGTTCCTGCGCGTGAAAGCGCATCAACTGATGCTACGGGAAGCGCTGTTTTGGGGATTGATTTGGTCTAGTCTCATCGTTGTCCTTTGGGTGCCAAACATCACGAGACCTATAGCGATGACATTGGGTCTGTCGACGCGCGAACCAATCGACACGCTGGTGTATATCTCAATCGTTATGCTCCTCTACCTCATCTACCGCATACATGCAAAACAAGAGGAACTGCAGCACGACGTTACGCGGCTGATACGTATCGTGAGCATCCAGGAAGCCAAGCAGCCTAAGGGAAAAGCATGAAGTTGCTTGTTTTCACCGAATACTTTCCAACTAGCGAGGATGATCTTGCGGGCGGTGTCGAAAAGCGCGCGTTTCATCTGCTGAGTGAGCTCGCGAAAAAGAATGATATCACGGTCCTTTGTTCCCATCAGCAAAAACAAGCGCGATTTTCCACAATCAACGGCATCCGCGTTATGCGTGTTGGGCCCACATTGGATTATTCAAACAAAGGAAACATACTTGGTAGGTTCTTGTTCGCATTCACAGCCATGCTCACTGGATTGATACTCCCTGGTATCGACGCCATTGAGGCATTCAGCTACCTGCTCTACCCCGCAACCTGTATTGTTGGACTCTTCAGGAGAAAGCCAGTCATTATCACATTCCACGAAAGTTGGACATTCCATGAGTGGATTTCTTTAAAAGGCTGGTGGACAGGGCTCTTCGGCATTGCCTGCACGTCGCTCGCCAACCTCATTGGTTTCACTCGCGCGATTGCAGTCAGCGGTGCCACGCGTCAAAGACTAATCGAACAGCACATTCCTGCACGAAAGATTGACGTTGTCTACAATGGACTTGATCTTGCGCAGATGCGCGCAGTGAAAGGAACGCCTCGCGAGCTGAGCGTCATGACTTCTGCAAGGTTGATCAAGAGCAAACGCATGGACGTGTTAATCAAAGCAACAGCAGAGCTCAGAAAAGAATTTCCCAATATCAGTCTGACAATCCACGGTGACGGTGATGAACGCAAGCTGTTAGAGCAACTCATCGCACGGTTAAAACTGCAGAAAAACGTGACCATCACGGGCAGAATCTCTAAGTTTTTGCGGGTCTTGCAGCTCAGAAAAAAGCACAAAGTGTTCTGTCTTCCATCTGATGTTGAAGGATTCGGCATGGTCGTTGTCGAAGCGCTTGCGGAAGGCATTCCGGTCGTCTGCACCGATATTCCCGTGCTACGCGAAGTGACCTGCAATGGCCAAGGCGCACTGCTTTTCAAATCAGGAGACTCACACGATCTAGCACGAAAATTGCGCATGCTTTTTACGGACGCTAAACTCTATGCTCAAAAACAGAAAGAGGCAAACGCCTGTGCCGCGCATTATGATTGGAAAATTGTGGCGCGTGACGCTGAAAAGACCTACCAAAAGGTGCTGCGCTGATGGTGCAGCTTTCCGTCATCGTGCCTGCGTGGAATGAAGCTGAAGTGCTCAAGCAAACGCTTCCCGAACTGCATGCCTATCTTAAGACATTGTCATATACATTTGAACTGCTCGTGGCAGATGATGGAAGCACCGACAACACGCACCAAGTCGTGGAAAGCCTGCGAAAAAAGCTGCCAGGACTGCATCACGTTGGTTACAAAGTGAACAAAGGTAAGGGCGGCACGCTCAATCACGCATTTTCAAAAGCAAAAGGAGACTATCAAGCCTTTATTGACGCGGATTTGACGATTGACAAGACCATGATAGGCCAAGAAATAACTGCACTGAAAGCCGGCGCAGACATCGCCATCGCGAGCAAGCACGCGAAAGGCGCGCAAGTAGATTATCCATTGCTCCGCATCATCGCTAGCTACGGTTTCACGTTGTTCACGCGCGTCATCTTCGGAATGAAGCTCACTGATTTTCAATGCGGCTGCAAGGCGTTCAAGAAAGCAGCAATCCAATCATTACTGCCCACCATCAAAACCCAAGGGTTCATGTGGGACACGGAAGTCCTAGTGAAAGCGCAGCAAAAGCATTATAAGATAGTCGAACTGCCAGCTCGGGTGAAGCCTGATGAACGCAGAAGCAAGGTGCGCGTCTTCCGTGACACCTGGCGCATGTTCAGGGGGCTTCTCGCACTAAAAAGGGAATTGCATGGACATAAGCTGGCTGAACAAGCATAAATACGAGATTGCCGCATTCTTGCTCTTTGTTCTTGCCTGGGGTTTGCGTGCGAACGTCGACGGGTTGCCGTTGACGCATCCGGGCAACATCAAGGCAGCTGACCCGATGTATCACACGCTCGCGGCCGACATCATTGTGGAATCGGGACGGTATGGAAACCTTGCGCCGTATTTTGCGCAAGGGTACACCAACATGATTGACCCGAGCCCGCCGCTCAACTATCTCGCAACGGCCGCCATCTCCAAGGTTTCAGGATTGCCGGTCTGGGTCGTGATGTATTTGCTCGTTACTCTCTTCGAGGCTTTCGGCGCCATCATTCTCTTTTTCCTGTGCAGCAAAATATTCGACTCAAAACAGATTGGCCTGTTGGCAGCAGGGCTCTACGTGCTGCCCTTTGGTTTACAAGATTGGTGGTACGGCATGTACATTGGACTGTGGAACAATGTCGGCGGATTCTTCTTTTTCTACGCGAGTTTATTGCTAGCTTACGAATACTGGCAGAAGCAGTCACGTTGGGCTGTATTCGCGTTGAGTCTCACTGTCGCAGGCGCGTGGCTCATTCACGTCGCTGAGCTCTTCATCACTGCATTTGCGGTTGGTTTTGTTGGCTTGCGTCTGCTCTGGAAAGTGCCGTCAGTCAAAGAGAAGGTTACGCACGCGCTGTTACTCGGCGTTGTTCCTCTTCTCTCAGTTATTTTATTCTGGCCACGCTATCAAGAACTGAGCAGTTTCTTGACGTCAGGAAGCGGCGCAGAAAGTTCCTTGTTTGGATGGTATTACAATGTCCTGCCTACACTGCCGTTCTACACGTCATTAGGGCAGTTCCCATGGTGGTTGTTGGCCATTGCAGGACTTGGTCTATTGCAACTGCTGGTAAACTGGCGCAAGTATCTTCCATTGCTCGTTGGCGAAACCTATCTCTTTTGCCATTTGTTTATCTTTCCATGGTTCTTGAGCGCGTATTATTTCTTCGTACGCCAACGCATGGCATTGCCATTCATCATTGCACCCTTGGTTGCCTATGGCGCGTATCATCTCATCGTCAAGAACATCTCGAAATACACAAAGCTCCGCGAAGAGATAACTGTAATCGCGCTCATCGTGCTCGTTATCGGCCTGGGTTGGAGCGAATACCAGGGAGTAACAGGAATAAAGCAGCAAGAACATCTCACACCAGCGAAATATGATGCCATGCACTGGCTCCAGGAGAACACACCTGAAGATGCCGAGCTCGTGTTCGTCACAGGGTATTATCAAATGTCAGGCTCCTATGCGAAACGTATAGGTTTTGTCTTTGATGTTCCTGATGCAATCCCTGCACTGCAGGCGTTTGTGCAGAGCAACGGCACCGTGAATCTAACCCTTCCATATCTCGGCGCCAATGGTGACACGGAAATGGCGCACAATGCTCTTGACGAAGGGTCGTTCTTCAACTACGGCCGTGGCAAGAAAAGATATGGACCTATGAATGTCCTTAACTTTGATTATGCAGTTTTCGCTGATTTCCAGATTGGCGAACAACCAATCATCCAATTGTACAACAACCGCATGATGGGCGTTCTCGTCCAAGAACACGGATGGAAGCCAGTCTATTCCAAGAATGGAATCTACATACTACAGAGGAGCGAATGAACCTCAAACCTATCGTTCCAATCGTCGCGTTGAGCGCGCTTGCGAGTTTTGTCCCTGCAATGCTCACCGGAGATCCGTTCGCTGCCTTGCAGTTCAGCCTTGCGTTCACTGGAATCTTTGTGCTGCCATTGGCTCCTTGGGTTGCGCTGCTGGACAAGCATCCGTTAGAACAGACAATCCTCGCGATTATGCTTGGCATTCCCGCAGCTGCAATCACATTCTTCATTATCGGTGTCCTCAAAGGTCCATTGACGTTGCCAGTCTTCATCGGTGTGCCAGCCATCATATTTGCCTTGGGTTGCTGGAAGTTATCTCAACGCAAGTCGTAGGCTCGTCCACGCGAATTCTATGATGTCTTTCCAGCGCATCTTGCTCTGGCCTTCGCGGCGTTCGGTGAACACGACAGGTATTTCGCGGATACGCACTTTTTTTCGCATTGCCGCGTGTAAAATGCTCAATTGGAATGCGTAACCAGACACGCCAAGTTTTCCGAAATCAATCTTCTTCAACAAATTCACATTCCACGCACGGAAGCCCGCAGTGCAGTCCTTGACGGATACGCCCGCGAGCAAACGCGAGACAAGATTGCCTCCGAAACTCACGCTTTTGCGCCACCAGTTCCAACCGACAATCGAGCCGCCGGCAACATATCTACTCCCAATAACAAGCTCATGTTCCTTGAGCGCGGCAAGCAACCGCGGAACATCCGCAGGATCGTGAGAAAAATCAGCGTCCATCTCGAAAATGATATCGGGATTGAGCGTCGCGAGTGCATGCCTCATTCCAGCTATATAGGCAGCGCCAAGACCTTCTTTGCGCGCTCTTTCCAAAAGATGCAAACGGGGAAACACTTTCTGAAGTTGTTTGACTTCTTGCGCAGTGCCATCCGGACTTGAGTCATCGACAACAAGCACATGCAGCTCACCAGGAATTTTTGTGCGTAAGAGAACAGGCAGCAATGTACGCACGTTCTCGCGTTCGTTGTACGTCGGCAGGACAATGCATACTCTCATCAATGATGTGCAATCCAGAAGCTTTAAAAGCATTTATTGGGCAGAGTGACTATGCACATATTGATGGTTTCCGAGTATTTTCCGCCTCATGAGAAGGGCGGTGGCGAACTGAGCGCGTTGGCGCTTGCGAAAGCGCTCGTGAAGCAAGGCATACGCGTGAGCGTTCTCACTTCCCGATTTCATAATGATGCTGCTCAACGCACGCAAGAAGGTGTCACAATCTATGCACGATTGACGACGGGCGCGACGCCTGACTCGCTGCAAGGCAATCTCCAACGCGGCAAAGTAACGCACGAGATTGTTCGTGAACTCCCAAAACTTATTGCAGAAATCAAGCCAGACCTAGTGCACGCGATGAACATTACAAGCATGCCCGGCGTCGCAAAGGTCGCGCATGAAATCGGCATTCCTGCTGTTGCGCACATCAACTCTCCTTTGGCATTCGACCCTAAAGGCACCCTGCTTGATGACGGCAAAGAGCGTCAAGCTCCGTACACGTTTGGTTCATTTGTTTCTTCGTTCACGCACGCGAAAGAAGTCGGTAGAATCAAGAACAAGTGGTTTTTGCGTTGGAATCCGATTGTTTGGACTGTTCTGTATCATCGTTGGAACGCGATCAAGCATAGTTTTCCCGCGTTCACGCACTTTTTCCCCATTTCGACCGCGATGCAGGATTGGCTCGTGAAGTACGGCGTTTCCAAGCAGAAAACTACGGTGCTTTACAACATTATTCCATTAGACACGTTTGCGAAAGAAAAAACGTTCGCGAACAAGACGCCGAAACTTCTCTATCTCGGTGGCTATGCTCGCTACAAGGGACTGCCCGTCATCATCGAAGCGTTGGAAGGACTCAAAGAACCATACGTGCTTGATTGTTACGGTGCGGGTGAAGAAAAGGCCGCGATGCAGGAACAAGCAACGCAAACTGGAATTAACGCGCAATTCCATGACTACATTGCGCCAAAAGACATCCCGAAACTCATCGCATCCCATGACATTCTTATTTTCCCTTCTCAAGTTCCTGAAGGTCTTGGACGACTGGCTATTGAGGCCATGGCCGGCAGCAAACCAGTTATCGCTTCAGATATTGGAGGCATGCGCGACACCGTAGTGCACGGCAAAACGGGTTTGCTGGTTCCTCCGACTGAGGTTGCTGCATGGAGTGCTGCAATCAGCGAGCTACTCACAAATGCAAAGAAGCGAAAAACTTTTGGCACAGCAGGCAAGAAACGCGCATTTGCGCTGTTCAGCGAATACACCATTGTCAAAACCGCGCTTGCTATCTACGAAAAGGTGCTCGCGTGAAAGTTCTAATGCTTGGCGTCTACGACATCAACGGCTACGCGCGTGGCAGGATTCTGTGGAAAGGCCTTCAATCGCAAAAGATTCCAGTTGATATAGTGCTTCCCAAAACAAGGAAATATCTTGCCATTGCAAAACGTCTGCTCAAAAAGGATTTTGATATTATTCTTGCAACGGGCAAACTAGTTCTCTTGACGGCCTGGCTGATGAAATGGTGGCATCGAAAGCCAATCGTGTTCGACGTCTTCATTTCTGATTATGACACGATGGTCATCGATAGAAAACTGGTGAAACCTGGCTCGTTGAAGGCGAAATTGCTCTGGTTCGGCGACAGATGGAGCTGCAAGATCGCGGACCACATTATTCATGACACGGAAGAGCATATCGATTATTTTGTGGATGAGTTCAGCTTATCTCGCGAAAAGTTCGAAGAGGTGTTGATTGGCGCGGATGATGAAATCTTCGCGCCATTGGCCGAAAAGCCCCACAAAGGTTTTCGGGTCTTGTTCCACGGCACATTCATCCCATTGCAAGGGATTCCCTATATTCTCAACGCGGCCAAAACGCTCGAAGCGCACAAGGACATCTCGTTTGACATCATTGGCGCAGGACAAACGTTTGACGAAATGAAGACCTTGGCGCACACCCTGCGTCTGACCAACATCATATTTCACGGAATGAAACGGGTTGAACAGCTTCCCTCTTATTACGAAGACGCAGATGTCGGTCTCGGAATTTTCGGAGACACCCCAAAAACATTACGCGTGATTCCGAATAAGGCGTACGAAATCCTCGCGATGAAGCGCGCGCTCATCAGCGGCGACACCCCGCCCATGCGGCGTTGGCTCGCGGATGGTACGCACGCGCTGTTGTGCAAGGTCGCGGATGCGCAAACATTGGCGAATGCCATTCTTGCATTGAAAAAAGATGCGGCATTGCGAAGCAACCTTGCCGAACAAGGCTATCAGCAGTATGTGAAAACGAGCTCAAACGCCGCCATCGGCATACGATTGAATGGGCTCTTCTCAAAGTGGATTGTGTAGAGTGGATATACACAATCTTTTTAAACTGGTTTCAGGCGCAAGAACAGATGGCGAACGTGCTTGTAACGGGCGGCGCGGGCTTTATCGGCGCTCATGTTGCAAAGGAACTTCTGGAGAAAGGATATCTAGTAACTGTGCTCGACGACTTGAGCGGCGGTTTTGTTGAAAACGTTGACAAGCGCGCCACGTTCGTGAAAGGTTCTATCACAGACCGCGAGCTCATCAACGCGCTCTTTGCTGAGAAAAAGTTTGATTACGTGTTCCACCTTGCGGCATACGCTGCCGAGGGATTAAGCCACTTCATCAAACACTTCAATTACACCAACAATGTGTTAGGCAGCATCAATCTCATCAACGCGGCCGTGAATCACGACATCAAATGCTTTGTGTTCACGTCCTCCATCGCAGTCTACGGCAAGAATCAAGTGCCAATGCATGAAGACATGATTCCCGCGCCTGAGGACAGCTATGGAATTGCGAAATACACGATTGAGCAGGAACTCAAGGCATCGCACGAAATGTTCGGATTGAATTATGTGATTTTCCGGCCGCACAACGTGTACGGCGAACTCCAGAACATCGGCGACAAGTACCGCAACGTCATCGGCATCTTCATGAACCAAATCATGCACGGAAAAGACATCACCGTGTTCGGCGACGGCGAGCAGACGCGCGCGTTCAGTTACATCGGCGACGTCGCGCCCATTATTGCGAAATCCATTGAGACACCCGCAGCGCACGGTCACGTGTTCAATGTTGGCGCTGACATTCCTTACACGGTCAACCAATTGGTCGAGACAGTCAAGAAGCACATGAACGCACCAAACCATCCGTTCATCAAATTACCGCCGCGAAATGAAGTGAAGCACGCGCATTCTGACCACGCAAAAGCACGGAAAGTATTCGGGGATGCCCCTGCAACACATCTAGACGCAGGTGTGGCAAAGATGGCCGCCTGGGCAAAGGAAGTCGGCGCGCGCAAGAGCACGTCGTTCGATAACATCGAAGTGCTCAAGAACCTACCTCCATCGTGGCTGGCAGAAGTGAGCGGGCTCACAACACCCCGCTAGGATAACTTCAGAATCTTCAACATCTTTTCCAAACGGTGCTTGATGGTGTGGTCTTTGATGATGCGCGCATAGCCTGCTTGCGTGATCTTGGTGCGTTCTTCATCGTGGTCGATGTAATAGTCTGCCATTTCTTTACACTCAGCTTCATCTTTATACATAACCATTTCCTTTTTGGGCACAAAAAAGGAAGTGAATTCATCACGGTCATTCACGAGCTGGAATGACTTGCTAGCAGGAATTTCAAAAAAACGGACATTGGGGACCATTAGCCCTTTATTGTGCGGGTTCAAATTGACTTTCGACTCATTGAACATACGCACCATTTCAATGATGCTCACAGGAGGCCGCGCAATACGCGCATAATCAGTTTTGTCCCAGCCGGGTCCGGCAAGCGCGAGTTTTCTGTGCGAGAAATTTTTGAGGAATTCAATACGCGCAGGATACGCCGTGCCAACAAGACAAACATCCGCAGGAAAAGTGCGTTGTGCTAATGGTATTTGCTCTTTATGTACGCCAAACGGATCCGCTCCTGGTGGGAGATGATGAGAATCGGGATTGATTGCTAGAAGCCGATCCATGTACATGTCGTCGAAGATGAAGAAATCATCATATTCGGCAATATTGCTCAATTTGTTGAATGCCAATATCTCGCCAAATGGTTCATCATTTGACCAATTAGCTGTTTTGATGCCTGCTTTTTTTATGGCGTCAATTGTGCCTGGCAAAAGGCTTTCTCCTTTGAAAACGAGCACGAAATCGGCCGGCCATCCGGTTGCTAGCTTGATGAGACGTCGATTCATCAACCAGTTAGTGAAAGGAATGTGCTCTAGATGTAGATATCGGTAATGGAACGCTTTGACCTCGTGACCCAGCTGCTCGAATGCGGATTTTATCTGGTGTCCTAGATGAGGAAATTGGCAGCCGTGTTTGTCGACGACGATGATGCGCATACTTGGACGCCTACGATTGCACTATTAAAAGGTAACGGACTAGAGAGCGACTAATCTCCCTTGATAACACGAATAGAGTCTTCTTCAAAATGTTTGGTTGAGATTTCGATGATTACGCTGTCTTCCTGCCCGAAAAAGCGGTGACGAAGGCCGGGCGGAATGTGTATGCACATGCCAGGCTCGAGCACGCGTTGTTTGGAAGAAACCATGGAATCGTCCATGCCGTACGTGAGCAGAATCTTACCTGACTGCAAGTAAAAGGTTTCATCCTTGAGCTTGTGATAATGCCAACTGCATTGCTTACCTTTCTTTACCACGAGAAGCTTTCCGCAGTAGGCAGGTTTGTTCGCGAGCCAGAGCTCATGACCCCATCCTTTTGGCACGTGGAACGGAAATTGCATGGAACGATTTGCAAGATAGCGCATTATAAATGTTACGAACTACACCAATTTCTCGGCTGCCTGCGTCAATTCGCTCAACGATACCGTTGCGACGCCGATCTTTCCGACCTTGATGCCACCGGCGAGGTTCGCGACATGAATCGCGTCCTGCAAGGAGACGTTTGCGCAGGATGCTACCGCATACGCGGCGAGTACTACGTCTCCAGCGCCGGTGACGTCGAAGACTTCGTGCGCTTTTGCGCTGTCCTGATGAACGCTACCGTCTTTATCAAGCGCATAGATGCCATCTTTGCCTCGCGTGATGACGATGCGCGCGTCGAATTCGCGTTGGAGCGCCTTTGCGATTTCCGCCACGTCATCCGACACGCAGCCATACATTTTTGCCATGGCTTTCGCTTCAGAAAAGTTAGGGAGCAACGTGTGTAGCCCCCTTATTTTTCCTTGTAAGTGCATGTAAGAATTGTTCACGGGCTTTGGCGCGACGATGACGGGTATCTTGGTCTCAATAACAGCATTCAGAACGTCGGCATCAATAACACCTTTTGCATAATCAGAAATGGCAATGAAGTCATAACCCTCACTGTTGTTCCGCGGCTTTAGTTCACGAATGAGACTGAGAATTTCTTCCTTTTCCTTGCCCAATATGGCGGGCGATTCTGCATCGACACGCAGCAGCAAATGTTTCGCGCCGTAACCAGTGCCCCAAAAACGTGTTTTGACGGTTGTATGCCGCGATGCGTCCGAAACAAGGCAGTCCTTGAACGTTGGGTAGAGGTCCCGCATCGTGGAGCGCAGTTCCTGCGCAGCTGCGTCATTTCCGACTAAGCCAATCATGGCGCAGTGGGCTCCCAATGACGCAATGCAAGCAACAACGTTGGCCGCGCCGCCAGGAAGCGCACGCCGCAATGCCTTGGAAAGGAGTACAACCGGCGCTTCCGGACTGATGCGCAGCACGGGTCCTTCGATGTTCTCATCGAGCATGGCGTCGCCGATCACTGCAATTCTGAAGCCGTGCACGTCCTGCGCAAGCTTTTTGAGCACGTTTTGCATGAAAAACCCGCCTTATGAGAGGATAAAAAGGTTACGGTTGCGTGATTCATAACCCGACGCTGAAACGGTTCTGAAGGTCAGACACGCGTATGAGCGACAAGTCATCCGCGACAAGATCTGCTGCAGAGTAGTCTTGTTTGCCGCTCAAGGGATTTTTGTAGGCGATACAGAACATTCCTGCAGACTTGACTGCCGCAATGCCTGGGCTCGTATCTTCAACGCCAATGCAGTTGCGTGGTTCAACACCGAGCTTCTTTGCCGTCACAAGATACACTTCAGGGTCAGGCTTATCCTTCGTGACTTCTCCTGAATGTTTTTCACCCGAGGTCATTGCTTTGACATAGCGCAAGGCATTGGCCTGTTCGAGGTGTTTTCGAATGTTATCGGGAAAGTCAGAGGATGCGACGCCAATCTTGATGTTTTTGTCAAAGACTTGCTGCATGAATGTGATGGTCGTCGTAATGATAGGTGCAGGTTGCAACGAAATCACTTCTCTTCGGATCTTTTCGGTCAAATCATAAATCACGCGAGGTTCAAGCGCAAGACCAAAATGCTCAACGCAGTACACACAAGAGTCAAGACCTGCCATGCCGACGCGACCGAAGTACCAGTCCCGGAAGCCGTTGATGTCTGTGTGCCCCAATGACGTAAGTGCCTGCTCCATTGCACGGCATTTCCCTTCTTCTGAATTGACGATGACTCCGTCTTTGTCAAAAATCACTGCTTGTGAACTACCGCGGGTTTCGCCCCTCTGTTGAGGGGCTCAACCGCGCGGCGTC
>CAYHVU010000011.1:0-21461 GCA_964360075.1 uncultured Methanosarcinales archaeon | reverse complement strand
TCAGTCCTGTGGCGCACGAAAACCTCTGGTTCTCGTTGCGTTCACCAGAGCCGCAGCCGGTCAGCGCATTGTCGGACTACATGCGCCACGCGACAAATACATTTAAATAACCATTTCACGAAAGGCAGTGAAAAGAGGCATGAGAGAGAACAATATTTTGCTCTTTGATAGTTCAACTAAATAATCGTGATAATCAGGACATCATCTTGCGGAAAGACAATCAGAGGTCTTTCACGGGGTCGTAAAATGCAAAAAATAATCTTGCTGTTGATATTGGCTGTTTTTATCGCGGGTTGCACTGAAAAGATATTATCTGCGGAAGACCTGATGAAAGAAAAGCCAGGAATAAAACAAACAATCCCTGGCGATAAAGTGGCGGGCATGGAAACAAAAATAGTTAACAGAACCTCCATAGGCGAGATTGCCAAAACCCAATTATCAAAACTGGTCGCGTGGACTGATACCGTCATATCCATGAATGTTCCCGCAGGCTGGACTGTTCACAGGGGAGGTGCGTGCGCCACCACGTCCATTCTCATACGGAATCCCAACCACCCGTTAAAGCAGATTTTTTATTTTTCAGAAGCCGGTCCTGTTTACACCAGCCAACAGCAGAAAGAATCCGACTATAGCTACCTTGAATTGGGTGGTTATCCCATATTGTGGGTGGAAAGCCCGGTGGTCGATCCGTTGACCGCAGAAAACTTTCTCGTTAATTTTGGCGCATTCGCCTCGACGCCCCTCTTTCAACAGGCCTTCCCCCGGGTGCCGGTCATGAGCGATATGAAAATAGTGAGCATGCAAGAGATTGACAAACCCCCTTACGCAATTGACGCCAAACTGATGCGGGCCGAATTCCGGCAGGATGGAAAAGAAGGCGAGGGTTCTTTCCTCATAATTACCGCAGACGTCGGGATGGGCTTAGGATATGGCATGATGGTTGTCGGCATGACCGCGCCAAAGGGTCTGCTTGACTTTATAACGCCTTCCTCCACCAAAAGCTTGGAATCGTTTTCTATAAGCCAGAAATATGTGAATTCATGCATAGCGGCGCAGAATCAAGCCGCGGCGGGGGCATTACGGGCAGGGAAAACCCTCGGCGAAACCTCGAACGTTATTATGGCTGCTTGGGAAGACAAATTGGCGGTCGAAGGAAGAATTTCAGAAAAACAAAGTGATGTTCTATTCAGCCATAGCAGATTGTACAACCCGGACACAGATGAGGTTTATGCGGTCACTCCTGAATTTTATGACTACTACAAAATCCACAACGACCAATTTGAAATGAGCCAGCTACAAGAAGTTCCGGATGACAAATGGAATTACGCCCCTCTCAATGGAGCGCAGCACATACAATGAAAAAGACATTTTTTGCCTTAATAATCTTAATTTGTTTATCCAGCTTAGTTCTTGCTGAAGAAAAACCTTCTGAAATGGTGCCAAAACTAACGGCTGCAGAAACTCAAGATGCCCCTTCGATTACTAGTTCTGGAGTCTATCCTTTCTGGGGCGTTCCATGTACTAATTATACTTATTATGCCATTTACGAAGATGAAAAAAACCGTGAACCAGAATATATGAGGATTAACCTTACCGGCCAAGGGCATTAAATGAAATTGCTGAAAGGAGAGCCTAAAAGTGGAGCCACTTATGTCTTCAATTATGTTCCCGACTCTGGAAGCACTAATTTTTATTATTATGAAGCGAGCAACGGCATAGGAAAGGTTAGAGCCAGCATTATTGACAGCCCCGATAACGGACCAGTCCTCTTCTCCGAGAAGCTGGATAACAATGAAATCCTGCTGTTGGACAAAAATGGAAAAGAAATCTGGAGCTACGGCACCGGAAGGGATTGGGTAGAGGGAGTAGCCATCTCTAAAGACGGGAATTATGTGGCGGCAGTAACAAATTTTTATATATATTTATTCTCTAAAGACAGCAATGTTCCTTTATGGTCGTTTTGCAAGGAATGCAAAATCCCTTCAGTAATTCTCGGGAATTTTAGGGGGATATCAATCTCTGCTGATGGAGCTTATGTCGCAGGAAATTTGGATGATAATCTCTACTTCTTTAAGAGGGAGAGCAATAAGCCCCTGTGGACGGAAAATATAGAAAGCGGTGCAATCGGGATGGACATGGCGGATGATGGCAGCGTAATTGCTTTAGGCGTTGGCAACGCTGGCGAGAAAGGGGACAAGGCATTCTTATTTGATAAAGAAGGGAACAAATTAGGGGAATACAAAGCATCCAACCCGGGATATGAACAAACAGGAAATTTTTATCGGCCTGACGTTACGCCTGATGGAAAATACGTTGCGATCACCACAGGCTGCCCGGACAGAAGAGCTTATTTATTCACTGGAAAAGGGGATTTGGTGTTCAGGAGCGAACCGATGACTGAAGACTCCCCTGTTCACAAATCAGCGATTTCTGATGATGGAAGCTTAATTGCATATTCTGCCGACCACATGCAAGGGAAAGACATCGTTTTCCTGTTTGACAACAAGGGACAGAAACTGTGGAGCTTTTCTTCTCCCGAGGATAGTACTGCCCGGGCAATATCTATTTCTGCCGATGGAAATTATATTGCTGCCGGCACTAGCACCGGTCATATTTACCTGTTTGCTAAAAATAGCAATAAGCAATTATGGAAATTTACTGAATCCGGAAGGTTTGTGCAATTTGGAGATGTAAAACTCAACTCGGATGGGAGTTTGTTGGCGGCAGCGGGAACAACGAAAAAAGTTTATCTTTTCTCAAAGAACAGCAATAAGCCATTGTGGGAATATCAGGCAAACACGTGGGTCACTAAAGTGGATTTTAACGGGGAGTATGTTGCAGTGGGAACCGGACCAAGAGAGTATTTCTTTGAGGGGGAGAGCGTAAGTCCGGACAAGATTCAATGCACAACCATAATCCAGCCAGAACCTATAGAAAACTATCTGGGCATGATGGGGACAAATATTGAGCGCCCGGGAGAACCGATAGAAAGAACAGGAGAAAAAGAGGCAAAATGCGGCAATACATTCTGTGAACCGCCAATAGAAACGTTTGAGAATTGCCCGGAAGATTGCTGTTCGCCCAGCGGTTGTACAGATGATTTTGGAGAAAGAGGACAAATAAATGAGAGTTTTGAAGAGGCAAGACAAGAAGCTGCCGGTAAAGAAGAAAGAAAAAGCGTTCTTCAAAAAATAATTGAATTCTTCAAGGAGTTGTTTGGCAAGTGAAAATATTCGGGAAAACTTTGAAAGAATACATTCTGCCTATCAAGTATTACATTATTGGTGCGATTTTAGTGGTCATATCACAATATTACGTGGCGGTTCCGCTCAGTGAAGCGTACGGGCTCCCTTTTATCCTAAACATAACCCAAGCTTTGTGGGCAGTAATGGTGGCTCTGTCAGTGATTAAGCTCGTCTTGTTTCACGATTTTAATTTCAAAAACGTCTTGTTTTTAGGTGTTTTGTATTCCATTATTATTCACGGGCTGAAGGCATTTGTTTTCAGGGTATTTTTATTTCCTTATCCTGATCCGACCATTGGACAATATATTTTGCATCTCTTGAACAGATTTCTGTACGGAAGTTTTTTAGTGATGGTCATTGTCGTCATTCTCGGGCTCATCTTCATCAAGCTGAAAGATAATCCGGAAGTGAGAGAATCTTCTAAATGGTTGAAATGAAAAAGATAATTTTAATCTTATCACTATTGATTCTTATTGCGAGCGTAGCGAGCTAGGGGTTTAATACCCCGCACTTTAGTGCGAGTTCTTCAGAAAAATTTTTGTGGCGGCTTCGCCGCCGGTTCTGCCGGCGGTCGAAACTGCGCCACGTATTGCGTCAGCAATAGCGTGAGCTCTCGTCCGCTGGAGGACGAGAATGTTAAGTCACCGAAGTCACAAGGTCGGTCTGAACTGTTGGCATTTGGTCTGGGCGACCAAGTACCGTTATGAAATGATGGGAAAGTTTGGGCATAAAAACCTTGTGGCGGCCGCCATCAGAAAGGCCGCCACCGAGCACCGCATCGCGGTGCACGAATTGGAAGTCATGCCCGATCATGTGCATCTTCTTGCGGTCTTGCCGTCGGGCATGACGGACAGCGAAGCCTTTCACGTCCTGAAAGGCAGGTCTGCTTTTCTTATCTTCAAGAACAAGCCTCGTGACCGTCTGCGCTATCCAAAAGGACACTTTTGGAGCTCAGGAGGCTGTGCCGTCACCGTTGGACACAGCGATTACGAGAAGACAAAACACTACATCCAGAATCAATGGGCATCCCTGGCAACAACGTAGATACCCCGGCCTTTAGGCTGGGGAGAAGGTCATTGTATTTTATGTTAAAGAAAACAAGGCTTTTCTAGAATATCTCGATACCTCAAACTCAAAAGAAGAGATTTTATTTGAAACTTCTGTAAGCAACGGTAATCGAAAAGTAGCCGTGTCTCCAAAAAGCACTTACGCTTATCTGCTTTATGACGAAGTGTTAATGGTATTTGATATCGCCAAAAAATCAAAGATTGATGAGCTCCATTCTGTTTCTGGCGGAGTTTGGATGGGAGATTCTAACTTGTTGTACTCTAACGCCGAGGGGACATATATTTATGATGTAGTAAGCAAGAATAGTAAGGTAATAACTGGGATAACTACTGCCGACGTTTTAACTTTTAACCCCAAATTTGAAGGGGTGATTGCTTACAGCTCCAATTCCCAAACAAAAGTGGTGAATTGCCAGGATTGGATAATCGTCTTGGGAAGTTATGGAAAAGGAAAAATTGAGACTTTTACCAGCGAGAAAACCGCAATCCTCACCAAAGACGATTTGTCAAACAGCGGGTATTGGAGATTTGAAGGAGACTGGTATGTCAAACTTTCGGATAAATTTTCTGTATTGGCAACAGTGTGGAGTAATTATTGATTCAAAAAGAGGCGTTTGTGAGAAGTATTTAAATAGTGGGATGCTATTCTTTTAAAAAACATAAATTATTTAAAAAAGGAGTATATAAATGAAAAACAACCGGTATGCTTTGTTTTTAGTTTTAGCATTGTTTCTTCTCCAAGCTTGTACGAATAACGCTAAGACCATAAGTGAGACCGTAGATTCAATCAGCACTATGCATAATGATATGAACTATGCGATTGAAGATATCGGTTCTTCGGCTACTGCGATGGGCGAAGAGTCTCTTGATTCGATAGCTTCTGTGAACCGGGCGAAAGAAAAACTTATCGTTCTGAGCGATAAAAGCAAGATTGTGAAGTCGAAATCAGACGAAATTCAAGCGAAAATAAGTTCTCTTAAGCAATTAGAATTATCCGAAAAAGAGAGTCTCTTTGTTGAGACGCTCTCAAAAGCATATGAGCAGTATGGATTGTATTCCGACTCGGTCGGGCAGCTAAGCTCAAAAATGAGTGACTTCCTGAACTGGTATTCTCACTTTCTTCAAATGAGCAACTATTTTAGTGAGATAGACAAGAATGAGGGTATGATGAATACCTATGCTCAATCCAAAGATTGGACGAAAGTTAAAGCTATTGTTGTAGAGTCTAAATCAAAAGTAGAACTGGCAAAGAAAGAATTAGATGAAGCCGAAAAGATCATCCCCTTCCCTTTTGTAGTCAAATTTAAAGCCGTGTTTGTTCAGTATAATGACTACGTCAGTTCTTTGTCTTCTCTTGCCAGCAACATCGAAAAAAATGATGCAACTAAAGCTCTGGAAGATGTTAATACGGCCACTAAGCATTATAACGCGGCACAAGAAGCTGTTCCGGCAGGAGCCGAGATTACGGAGCAAATTGGAAAATGGTACAACGAAAACATAAACAATGCCAAAAACAAGATGGAAGAATCGGCAAATGAAGCGAAACGGAATTATAATGATGCTTTTGCAAGCTATAATTCACCAGATTAATTTTTGATTCTGCAAATCGCATTAATTCTTAAACATTATTTCTACGATTTGCCATTATCAACAACAGAACTTCAGTCTCAGGCGACGCTATAATGCCCGACATAAGTAATTAATCTGAATAGTCATGTCCGGCAAACATAATAGACGCTGGAGAAATATTAATTACTTTAGGCGTCTATTATAACAGCTCAGTCATAACGTTTATATAGCGAATGGATGGTTGTTTTGTCATGTTTGACGTGATTATTGTGGGTGGTGGAGCAGCCGGGCTCACTGCGGCAATCTACACGTGCCGGAAAGCGCTCAAAACGCTCGTGGTTTCGCCTGAATACGGCGGTCAGACAAATTTGACGTCGCACATCGAGAACTACCCTGGTTTCATCGCGTCTACCGGCTGGGACCTGATGGCAAAATTCAAGGAACACGCCGAACACTTCGGCGCGGAAACGCGAACATCGAACGTAACCAATGTCGAGAAGAAGGGCAAAGGATTCCTTGTGCATTTCGATGACGGTTCAAAAGAAGAGTGTCGCGCAGTCATATTGTGTCATGGCAAACTGCCGCGACCGCTGAACATTCCGGGCGAGAAAGAGTTTTTGGGTCGCGGACTTTCCACGTGCGCCACCTGTGACGCGCCGCTCTATAAGGGAAAGGACGTTGCCGTCATCGGCGGCGGAAATGCCGCACTTGAGGCAGTCGAAGAACTGCAGCATGTCGGCGCAAACGTCACGCTCGTGCACCGTCGCACCGAGTTCCGCGCCGACGAAATCACAGTCAAGAAAGTCAAGGCTCTGAAAGGCGTCACGTTTATTCTCAATCATTCACCCGTCGCAATCAAAGGTGAGAAGTACGTAACTGCCTTTGAGATCGAGGACGTCAACACGAAGAAGCACCAAACGCTCAAGCTGGATGGCGTGTTCTCCGAGATCGGACACGTGGCAGACTCTTCGATGGTGAAAGAGTTGTGCAAGCTCAACCCTGCAGGAGAGGTCATTGTCGACGAAGCCGGCAACACGTCGTGTCCGGGCATCTTCGCAGCCGGTGACATCACGCCCGTGCGCTACAAACAGACGGTGATTGCTGCAGGCGAGGGCGCAAAGGCCGCGCTTGAGTGTCACCGTTGGCTCATCGGCGGGAAGATTACGGGAGAATATAGTAAGTAACTAGACTTGTTTTCGCATCTTCGCTAATTCGGCAGCGAACATCCCTGCAGCAACACGCTCATTTCCATCGCTACTCGTGCGCAATACTTCATATCCGCGTTGCAACACTTCCTCTTGCCGTTTCATGGGATTGGGAAGATATTTTGCGGCCTCCAATGCCTCGCAGAAATCTTCGAGTTTTCCGCGCTGCAAGCAGAGTTCATAGCTTTTCAATGCGACCTTTTCCGTGAGCGATGCGGTTCCAGTAGCCACGATGCCTGCGAGCGTCAAGTCCTGTTCATCGTTGGTGGCTAGCAATCGGTCAACCGTTTTTTCTTGAATGGAAAACGCCCACGCGTCGTATTCTTGTCGGAGTTCAGGCCGCTTTCGCATGAGCCCAAACAAATAACTTACGGCGAGATAGCCGCAATAAGGATTATCGGTCTTTGCCAGACATTCGGCATCTTCAAATGTCGCTTGATCCGCGTTGATGAACACGTGCTTTGCGACTTCGGGTTTGTCCTGCGCCCACTCGGCTGCCTTGCTCATGGCGTATGCAATGGTTTGCATGACCAAAACGTCTTGATTCATAGAAAAATCGAGGGAAACACGCCTTTTAAATCTTACTCTTTTGTGGTGATGACGAATTGAGCCTTACTGCAGCACAGCATCCTTCTGCAGCGATATCACTTCGCGCCCCTTCTGCGTTTCCATCGGAATGCCTCGGCGACGTGTCTCCTCTTCTAACAAACACATCGTTTCCTGCGACAAAAACGTGGCGCCGCAACGGACACACTTCTCTGCCGGATGCGTGCCGAAATCCTGGTTGAACATCGTGACGGGAACGCGAATCATGGTGAGCCGTCCGCCGCACTTGCATGAATGATCTACCATAGTTTCACTGTGATTGGATACACTTTCCGAATGTTTTGGTGTTGCCATAACCTTTCTTCGTACACGATGCTATAATCCCGATGCCTGACTTCCCATATGTGCGTCCGCTGCTTTCTTTTCTGTCCGCACCTTATGGCCTCTCCAACTTCATATTGGGAAATGACGCGTAGGTGCATCCGTTCGCGCATATGCACGCATCGTGGAAATTGCCAATTTATCCTCAGTTGCATGAACTATTTAATATCTGTGCTTTTAAAGTGTCTTTTGCAGGAAAATCCGGAAACTTTCCGGTAGTGGCGGAAGATTTCCGGCTGATTTAAAAGGGATGGCGGAAACTTTCCGGAATCGAACGCAACGTATTTATATACCGAGACGCGCGGAAGATTGTATGCTCGCCGTCACCCAAGCCACGTTCACGAAAGACGTGCTCCAAAGCCATCTGCCAGTCATCGTCGATTATTGGGCGTTGTGGTGCAGCCCTTGTCTGATGCTCGCGCCCATCTTCGAGAAGGTTTCGAAAGAATTCGCAGGCAAGATGGTGTTTGCCAAATGTGATGTCGACGCCAATCAAGCGCTGGCGCAACAACAAGATATCCGTGGCATTCCGTGCATGGTCATCTACAAAAACGGCAAGGAAATAGAGCGTCTCACGGGCGCGATGGATGAGGGCATGTTCAAGTCGAAGATTTCTGCAACCCTCAAATGACCATTCTCTTTGTTTGCGAGGACGGACAGCGCGTATGCACAACAGATTGCCGGGCAGGATAAAAGCATAGCGGCATCAATCGCGCATGCTGAATTAGAATCTCTTGTTGCGTCCGCGCGCGAAATCCACGCACTTTGCCACCGAAAATATTGTCCGCCTGCTCTTACCGCATCCTACAAGACAGTGTTTTGGGCAGTGGACGAGCCTTCAGGAGAGCGTGTTTCATTCGAACAGGCGCAAGTGAGGATTGAAGAACGCATGAAGGTTGTTTTTGCGAAGCGTCGAAAGAAAGCAGAGCGGGACAGAGTTAGTGTTCATGTGTATTTATACACATAAAATGTTTTTATGCCACAAAGAATATGCTGACCAAGTAAATAATCATGGCACCAAGCCCGAACCACGCTAACTGAATCAATGCCTTCGGATAGTCTTGGTCTTGGTGCAGTTCTGGAATAAGGTCGGCAGCCGCGATGTAGATGAATCCGCCTGCGGCCATCGCGAGCATTACGGGCTGTGCGTTCGCAACTGCGCTTGCGAAGAAGTATGCTGTCAAAGCGCCCGCGACAGCAGTCAATGCAGAAAGGAAATTGAAGAACAATGCCTTGCCTTTGCTGAATCCGGCGTAAATCAAGATGCTGAAGTCGCCTATTTCTTGAGGAATCTCGTGCAGAATTACGGCAAGCGTGGTGACTACACCAAGACCGGGGCTGATTAAGTAACTGCTCGCGATTATTGCGCCGTCAAGGAAGTTATGCACTCCATCACCGAACAGGTTGAGGATTCCTACGGGTTTCATGCCTTTGTTGGTGTGACCGTGGTGCGAATTGCACGAGCCATGGTGGCAGTGGTGCCAATAGAGCAGCTTTTCGACAATGAAGAAAAGTACCATTCCGAAAAAGACGAACATGAAGATAGGCAGTTCGCCGCCTGATTCAACCGCTTCAGGGATGAGGTCGAAAAATGCAGCTGAAAGCATTGCGCCGGCCGCGAAGCTCACGAACCAGTACATCATCTTGTCGAACTTGATGAATTTGGAGAGCAGAGCCAACGCTCCAACAAATGAGATGACGCTTACAATTACGACAGAGATGAGGATGTTCGCGAGTGCGGGAAGCATTGTGTTTCTCTTTTCTTAGTGTTTAAATAGGTTTCTCAAGCCCGGCAACAAGCTCTTTCAGTACTTGTTCAGGATTACGCGAGAGCACAACGCCAGACGCGACAAGCACGCCTTCCATACCCAATTCAACGGCCTTCGCGACATCAGCGCGCGTATGAATGCCTGCGCCGCACAAGAGCGCTGTCGCCTTGACTTTGTTCTGGTTGACTGCGTTGACTGATTGAGTGAGAATTTCGGGCCGAGCAGCCGAGACCGAGACTTTGCCGCCAATCAGGTCAGGAGGCTCGATGGCGAGCATTGTTGGATGAAGCCTTGCGATTGCCTTTGCGTTTTCGGGCGTGTCAGCGCAAGCAACTACAGAAAGCCCGTGCTTGTGGCATTCGTCGATTGCGGCCGCGATGTTTCTCAACGGAATTCTCCATTCAGAATGGTTGATGAGACTGCCTGCAGCGCCTGCGTTCTTCAACGCTTCCGGAATGACCGAACCCGTGTGCGCGCCTGCGGAAAAGCCATCGACGTGCTGCGCTAGCACAGGGATGCCAACTGCTTGACTGACGCGAAAGACGTCCAATGCCTGCACTGCTATCGCGATGTTTGCGTTCATTTCTGTGGCAACGTGTTCGCAAATTTTTGCGAGCTTGATGGCGTGCTGACCTGTAGCGTCAGGATAGGTCTTGAAGTTGACGATGATGATTGGCTTTTTGAGCATAAAACACCTTTATGGAACTTCAATAAATATCTTGTACACTTTTCTTGTGTACCAAACGTCATTCTGGCTTCCGGAAGAACAGTCTCCTGGCGCAGACGCGCCGTATTGCGCAACATCCCACAGACAGACATTGAACGCATAAGTTCCTTTCTTGACAGGCACGCCTTGCGCTATATTGCTGTCAACCACGATGCGCACAGGAATTGCCTTGAAGTCATTGTTCTTGATGGTGTGCGGGCCTTCGGAATAGAGCGCCCAGTTTGGACTGATGTAGGAAGGATCTGCTTCCAGGATTTGCTCTTCCAATTGCGTGAATGCCTTTGAGAACGCCACGACCATGCCGAACTGTTTTTCTTCGTCTAATACGTTCTGGATGCCAACCCAGAAGCTCGCGCCTTTCCCTGGCGGAACGCTTGCCTTGTTGATAGGGATTGCGACAATGCTTCCGTCTCGTATTAGCGCTTGAATTTGTGATTCGGTGTCACGGTCAATTTCATCCCTGAATTCTTCGGTCGTGGTGTAGAATTGACGCAAAAAGAACAAAGAACCAGCAAAGATGACGATTGTAAGGATGAGAATGACTAAGAAGCCGATGCTGAGTTCGAAACCTCGCTTGGAGTGATGTGTTTGTCGTCTGTGCTTTCCCATGTCTTGCTGTTTCCCTGTCGGTTTTGGTGCGTTTGAATGATAATCGAGCACGCAATTCCAAGCTCGCCACGGGCAACTGCCGGGGATGTTAGACTGTTCCAGGCGTAATGTATGTTATCTTTTCAAGCGGCTTCGTGAATGTGCCTTTCTTTAATGTGCCACTTTGGTCATAGGAGTATGAGACGCTCAAGGTCGTGAAGTGCGTCGCTTCAGGTGCTTCGACAAAGACGACAGGCACATCAACGAAAAAGCTTTGGCCGACTGATAATAATTGTCTGTTGACCGTGAGGAAGCCTAATTCTTTCGTGCCATCAAGGACACGAATGCTCTCAATGTTCACGTTGTTAGTAGTGGGTTGGATATTGTACAGCGTGAATTCTGCCTTGATTCTGTCTGTCTTCGTGTTCAACGGCTTGTTGTACGTGAAGCGGTTGTTCAAGTGAAAGACATTGAGGTTTCTGTCGTCAAAAATCGAGACTGGAGTGATTGATGCGCTGCTTCTGACGGTGCTGATGCAGACGTCTTCCTTGCAGCCCAAGTCCATGTATTGTCCTGCGCTGCCAGAGCACGGACCACAGTCCATGCTGCACGTGCACTTGTTCTCATTGTTGTCGCACTGGAAGTTCCCGCACGCGCCCGCGAGAGGGGTGTGTTCGCAGAAGAAGTTGGTCTCTTGACCGCAAGTGTCAGTCGTGCCTGCGTTGTTGTCATCACAGCTTTTCGGGCAGGCGTAATCGATCGGCGGCAAGACCCACGTCATCGTGACGCCCCTGAGCTGGTTCGTGAATTGGGCGGTCTTCAATGAGCTTGTTGAGCCTTGCGTCAATGTATATTCATAGTCTACTTTCAGAATTGGGGTAGTGAGAATGCCTTCAAGGTCTCCTGTTGTGAGCGAAAGACGGATGTTGTCTTCACTGCTCGAACCTTTTGCCAGCGGTTTGCTTGTTGATGCGTCTGCCAACGTGACAGTCTGCTTGTCCTTGTTGACGCCTGACAGCTCGTAGCCGGTGATTCTGATGTTACTGATGTAATTGCCGATGGCGTCAAGGATGATTTTGGTGGTGAACGTGTCTTTCTTGAAGTTGAAAGGTTGGTTGAACGTGGTCGTGACCTTGAACGTGTTGCCCTGATGCACGACAGTGTTCGTTATGCTCGTTGGCTTGACGTTCGAGAGCGGAACGTCAATAGTGCAGACATCATCTGCGTTGCAGGTCTTTTGCAATAATGTGCTTCCGGGCACACTGCCTGCGCAAACGCCGCAGTCATTCGGGCACGCGCACTCGTTTTCTGCAGAATCACACTTACCATTACCGCAAGCTCCCGGGATGGGCGTCCTGATGCATTCATTATCGATGCAGTTGCTCGTGTAGCCTGCCTTGGTGCAGTCCGAGCTTGTTTCGCATTCGCTTTTGCCACAACCGGCCAAGAATAACAAGAGCGCAATGAGACTAATGAAGAATACGACCTTCACGCTCTTTTTCATAGCAAACACTATCAGTTAGGGATATAAAAAGGTTGCTTACCTTATCAACTCAAACTCTCTCACCACGATGGCCGCGAAGAGTATGAAGATGAACGCGCCAGTGAGGATTCTGTACATTCCTGAGGCGAAGTCGGCCACAAACACTGTGTAAAGCCCCCATGCCATCAATGCAGTGCCGAGCCACAAGAACTTGTCCAAGACTAACTTCATTATGTCAAATTCTTCCGAACCAGACAATCTGCGTTTCATATTGTGGCGTGCCATTTAACTCAGCACCACGAAGAACTGCTTGCTTTGGTATGGCGTGAATTCGCCTGCCAAAGCACAGTTGTTGTTGTAGACATCCTTGGATACTTGCAATTCCATTGCATAAGTGTCAGGGTTTGCTTTCGCGATCTGGATTGTAACAGGCAACACTCCGACATCATTGTTCTTGATGTCGATTTCGCTGAATATCTGGAACCAGGTGTTCTCGGTGGTTGGAGTCTCGCCCGTGACTGTTTTTCCGCCGACAACCACATTGTTAGTGCTTCCCGGACAGAATGAGTCAGGTTTCAACGGACGCAAGCACGTTACTGCTAATCTATAACAGACGCTGTTCTGTGTCGGGTCCTGGTCAGAATTCGGATTCGAAGCTGTGTTCTTTACGCCGATGAAGAAGGTGTCCTTCTTTCCGATGCCTGTTTCTATCTCTGCCCTATTGAAAACCAGCAGTTCGCCTGATTCCTTGATTTTCTCGTTCAATTGTGACTTGATTTCAGAAGAGACTTCGGTGAATTGCTTTCCTAGCGCGCCGAACTGGCCACGAATGAAGCCGATGCCGAGTCCAAGGATGGTAATTGCAAGGATGAGAACAACAATCGCGTTGATTGACAGCTCCAAAGCCGCCTTTCTATTCATCACGGGTAACACCTCTTTCTTAGGTTGCTTTGAGCAAGACTTATTTATAAACCTATTGGTGACCACTGGAAACATTATATAGGAGTCTTCCATAGGCAAGCGTATGAGCAAATACGTGCTTTCAGGCGCAATCATCCTCACAGGATTGGGCATATACTGCGCAAAAACGCTGTTCGAACCGCGCACCACTGTTGCGCCTGCTACTATTACGCAAAAACCAGACTATTCTGCATTAACGCGCCATATCGACAAAGCAATAACTGAACTCACACCGCAGCCTTCCGATGAAACCGTGCCTTTCTTTGGATTTGAGAGCTTCGAGATTTCGGCAGGCAGAAACGCAAGGCCTGCAGCTGCGCGCTTGGAACTTGAGCAGGTGATTGGCGAGCTTCCTGAACCGCAGAAAAAGGACGCACAGGACATTTACGACAGATTACGCGACGCAACCGTTTCTAATTACGGCTATGAAAAGGAACGCGCAGCGTTAAAGGCAATCAAAGATTCTTTCCGTCCATAACTCTTATATAGCGTCATTCTCGACGGAAATCAATGCGTATTGTCGTCACAGGCGGGGCAGGATTCATCGGCAGTCATGTCTGCGAAGCGCTGGCCAAAAGAGGTGATGATGTTTCGTGCTTTGATAATTTCAGTGACTATTATGTGCAATTGGCAGGCTCAAGATTTGCTGAGCGCAAACAGCGCAACATTCAGGAAGTGCAGGCCGCGCTCGCGAAAGAAGGCAAAAGCATTGTCGTCAAGCACGTTGACTTCACCATTCCGGATTCTGTCTATGGCGCGTTCAATGCGTTCGGCGATGATGTCGATGCAGTCATCCATCTTGGCGCGCTTGCAGGAGTGCGGACGCAGTATACGCGCGAGGACTACTTCAAGACCAACCACAAGGGCACGCACACCGTGCTTGAAGCGGCATGGTGGACCACAAACACAAAGCGTTTCGTGATTGCGTCATCCTCTTCAGTCTACGGCACCAATGAAAAAGTGCCGTTTTCCGAAGACGACGGGATTTCCGTGTCGCGCATGAAAGCGCCGTATGCAGAAAGCAAGCACAAAGTCGAGGAAATGTGCCAGGAGTATTGCGTGCACAATCCTGGCGCGTCAATCGCGTTGTTGCGTTTCTTCACCGTGTATGGCCCTCGCGGACGCCCTGACATGGCGCCGTACAAATTTGTTGACGCGCTGCATCAAGGCAAACCCATCTCTCGTTTTGGCGACGGCGACAAGACTGCGAGAGACTACACGTACATTGAGGATATTGTGGCGGGCATTCTCGCAGCACTCGACACCATGCCAAACTTGCAACCATGCGAAATATTCAACCTCGGTAACAGTTCTCCAGTAACGCTCAACCAATTTATCAAAACTGTTGAAGACGTAACTGGCAAAAAGGCAGTCATCAATGACGAACCTGCCAATCAAGCGGACGTGCCAATCACGTATGCTGACGTCTCGAAGGCAGAGCGCTTGCTGCGCTGGAAGCCCACGACAAACATCAAGGAAGGCCTGAAGAAATTCTATGATTGGTATCTCAAAAGTCCGGAAAGTTCTTCGTAATTTTTGCATTTCGAAATCTTGTTTCTCAACACGTTGCCGCCTTTCGCTGTTTTCGTGAACCATAACGCGTGCTGCTGGATGTTGTTGAAAGGCAGAGCGTACTTTTTCGCGAGCGCAAGAAATTCCGTAAACAACGAAAGACGATCGATATGCTCATACGTCCCTTTCTTGAGATAGTCGTTGATTTGCTTGAAAATGAACGGGTTTCCCATTGCGCCTCGCGCGATGAGGATGGCATCAACTCCACTTTCTTCCAGTCTTTTCTTGAACACTTCAGGCGTGAAAACGTCGCCGTTTCCAATTACTGGAATGTTGACGGCATCCTTGACTTGCTTGATGATATCCCAGTCCGCGATGCCGGAGTATCCTTGCTTTGCAGTTCTCCCGTGCACGCCAATCGCTGCCGCACCCGCGTCTTCAGCCTTTTTTGCCACTTCGACCGCGTTGATGTGATTTTCGTCAACACCAGCGCGAATTTTGAGCGTGACCGGTTTTGAAACGGCCGACGCGAGCTTGTTGATGAACGACGCGACGCCGTCTGCCGACTTGAGCATTGCCGAACCTGCGCCGACCTTGATGACCTTCCACGCGGGACAGCCGCAGTTCACGTCGATGATGTCGAAACTGTCTTCCACTTGCTGCGCCGCCTCGATGACGTCCTGCACAGAACTGCCGAAAAGCTGCACCGCAACAGGCTTTTCAATCGGGTCTGTCTGAAGCATGAAGTTCGTCCTTTCGTTCTTGCGCAAAATCGCGGTGCCTGACACGAACTCAGTGCAAGTCAAGCTCGCGCCGTATTTTTTGCACAACGCCCGAAAGGCAACATCAGTCACGCCAGCCATCGGGCTCAAAATCGCGGGAGAGGAGAGCTTTGGAAAATGCATATTGCTTTGGAGTTCGGGGTACTTTTAAAGAGTTGCTTTGGTGACGAAATACATTTAATAACTCCCTTCGCGTTCTTTGTAGCCACTTTGAAGTGATTATAAGTAGAAACGTTTATATAGGGTGGCGTCACAAAGTATATAAACTTCCCGACGCTATACTCATTCGGTGGCAGGATGGATCGTTTGACAATCATACAAAATCCAAGCATACCATTAGACCAACGCTGCGACGAGCTCGTGCTCGCAGGCCGAGACAAAGATACGCGCGCTTTTCCCGAAGTCGTCCACATCGTTCAAAACCCCAAGCAAGATTCTTTACTCCGCAGCGCTGCCGTGCTTGCTCTCTGCCAGTACGACAAGTTCAGCGCGTTCCCCGTGCTCGTTTCCCTCTTTGACAATCCTCATTTGCAGTACGACGTGATTTCCCATTGCCCCCTGCTAAAAGACAGTCGCGTCCTCTTTCCCATGATTGCACTTTACGACCGTCTCGCAGCCATGCCTCGCGACCAAGAAGACAACGCATACCTTCTCCAAAACGCTATCCTGCGCAGCCTGAAATTGTTGGGCGACGACCGCGCCACCAGAATGCTCAAGAATAACCGTTGGAAATCAGAACAGTACTCACTTGTCAGCGAAGTGAATGAAGCCTGCGAAAACCACCCTCTTTCCTACTCTTACTGCGGCCCCGAATCTGTCTTGCGCGCCGCGCAAGCAAACGGTCCTAAAAGCATCCCTATTCCGTCGTCAAGCGACATACTCCGGGCGCGTCCGTTCCTCAGCCAGGAAAACGGCATTGCGACGTATGTAGTCGTTGACGGCACCCTGTACCTTGCGCACCGAAGAAGCGAACACTACATCGCTGCCGGAGGTAACGACGTCCTCGCAGCCGGCGAAATAACATTCGCAGGCAACACAGTCACCGACATCGACAACCATTCCGGCGGCTACGTGCCTGGTGTTTCTTCATTCGCTGCCGTATCCGCGGCGCTCACGAAAGCAAACATCACGCACCCGAAAACATTCACTCGCATCTGGCCGCGCGACTTCGACGCGACATTTATCGCAGAATACGCCAACCCTGCTCGCTATAAAAACAGTTAATCTACCTTCTTAATCAGAATAACCCGATTGCCATCAATTTCCTTATTCAGAAAGCGCCGGTACAATTCAAACACGCGATGATGCCCCGCAGTCAGCACAATGCGCGAACCCGGAAACGCAGGATTGTCATTTTCTCCAAACTGCCGATACCCCGCAATAGAATCAGTAGGGTCATACTTCATGAGCTCTGTCGTGGCTCGTTCATGCGCGTCTTTCCATTGTAACTCATTGATTTGGTGCTTAACTTGAATTGTGATGGGACTGAGCTCCTTGATGAACGCAAGAAAAAACTGCGGATTTTTCGACTGCGGCAAGTCTTTCAATGTTCCGTTTGAAGGATGCGCGAGAATGCCGTGCAACAGTTGCTCCCACGTCTTGATTTCATTACAGATACGCGCAATACGCTCTTGTTCGTGCGGAAAGGTTATTTGCGATAAAAGCATCCGAAGGTCTTTCACTTCCGCAATCAATCGTAACACGCGCGGCTCCCGATCTCCTTTCGCTAACGATTCTAAAAGATCAAGAAGCTGTGTGACTTCCTTCGGCGACGCCTCACGAATGCGCTTTTCCACATGCTTAATCAATTCCAAGGTTCGTTCAACCGCATAAAAATCACGCATGCAGTCACGAAGAAGAACTTCTTTAAGGGCTTTGCGTTTTCATGCGCGCAGGCATAAATTTATTAATGAGAACTTCATCACGAACAGCATGCCTATCAAAGACTGCGTCGGAGCAAAACTTCTCGCAAAGAAAGCAATCCAGCAATGCGCGGACACCGCAGCCCATCATCCAGTTGACGGAACAACAGGAGAATTCACCGACCTCAACATGGCACTTATAGTCTTGCATAACACCTTTGACAAAAAAACATTGCCGCGAGTTGAAACCGAACTCGCAGCACTCATCGCAAAACTCACTGCCAGAACTTCAAAAACATTACGCACACAACTCAC
This sequence comes from uncultured Methanosarcinales archaeon, assembly GCA_964360075.1. Taxonomy (GTDB): domain Archaea; phylum Nanobdellota; class Nanobdellia; order Woesearchaeales; family ARS49; genus DSQK01. The sequence goes on along the minus strand of CAYHVU010000011.1, from coordinate 3,450 downwards.
CCATGCACTTGCACTCGTCAAGTACGCTGCGGAAGAATGCAAATAGCGGGCTTTGAATAACCCTCTTTTTCAGTGATAATATTCAAAGTCCTCAATAGAACTTAATCCGTCTTTCTCTTCTTCAACCATAGAATTGTGGGACTTGAGAGCTTTGGAAAGCGCACATCCCGTCGATAAAACACAACCTTTATAAAACCACTCTCTGGCACAAAATGAGGTGAAGACATGATTGAAAAACTCGCAGCCTACTTTGTTCCTAAATGCATGTGGGTAGAACGAAGGCAAGAGTATCAAACCGAAATAATTAACCAGCTAGAACAATTGGAAAGAGTCATCCCGAGAAAAGATGATTTTTATTCCGCAACAGGTTACTTGGCGCTTATCGCAGGGTTCGCAAGGCGCGATGAAGCGCGCATGCCTGATCCCTCTCATCTGAGACGCGACCAGGCCGCGCTCCGCGAACTGCTGAACGCGTACCGCGCTACCGAAGACCGCGAGGCGCTCTCAAGTTATCTTTGGGACCGCGTGACTAGTATAAACCAATTGCAGGGCAAAATACGTGCCGCTTCGACCACGGAGAATGCGATAAGTTCGGCAGGTTTGGCATCAGGGATTCATCAGACACGCGATCCTGGCTTGCACCGCAAGCACAGCATGCTGCGCGAAGAATAATTCTAATGTCCTCTTTCTACACGTTGACGGAACGCTGAACGCGCGAGCACGTTGATAGAATAGAGCGCGATGCCGACTGACAAGAACGCGAATATGACTGCCGCAATCTTGCCTTCGGGCGTGTGCGGCGCGATGTCTCCATAGCCAACGGTGAGCATCGTCATGCCCGCGAAATAGAATGAATCAAGCAATGACCATTTCTCGATGACGTGGAAGAGAGCCGTGCCGAACACGAGCAACAGCGCAAGCGCGGTGAAACAGGTCGTTACGAGAGCACGCTCTTTTGATCGCATCCTTTCTTTTTAAACGAAGTTACTTTTATACCTTTGTTTTTGAATCCGCGGGTTTTTAAAGTGTTTTGATTTTAAAGAGAATATGGCGAATCCGAGCTTTTACGCGAAACTGAAACCTTTACCATCATTCGCGGCATTCAGCCAGCTCTCACGCTATGCTACCGTGCCGGATGGCTGGCACGTCATCATCACCGACATCAAGGACTCGACACGCGCCATCGACAAAGGACGCTATAAAGATGTCAACACGATTGGTGCCTCTTCAATTACTGCTGTGCTCAACGCGGTCAAGAAAGTAGACATTCCGTACGTGTTCGGGGGCGACGGCGCAACCATGCTCGTGCCAAATGAAGTGCTACCTGAAACAACCTCTGCGCTGCTCGCGACCAAACAACTCGCGAAAGAAGCGTTCAAACTTGACTTGCGTGTTGGCATCGTGCCTATTGAAGACATCAAAAAACAAAAACTCGACAAATGAAACCATTACGCGCAAAAGGCGAAGTTGATTATGATCACAAAGAAGATACGCTCTTTTTCAAAATCAAAGATCGTGAATATGTTAAATCAATTGATTTTGAAGATATGGTTCTTGATGTTGACAAAGAAGGATTCATTACCGGAATTCAAGTATTTGACGTATCAAAACTGTTCAAGTTGTCAAAAGAAGCACTTAGAAACGTGAAATACACACAATTCAATACCAAAGTAGAAAAGAACGTCATTACCGTACAATTCATGTTCACCTGCGTACAAAGAAACAAAACCATCGTTGAACGAGGAGAAAACATGATCCGCGAATCACCATCCCCTCTTCTTGAACGAGAAGTAGAATGCATCGTAGCATAGTCTATTCTCAAATACCTAAAATGATTTAAATGCTCATTTCTGTATGAAGGACTTATGGAACTTTTACACCGTTTGGTTAATGAACACGTGACTGCAATTTCTCAACGCATTAACCGCGGAGATGTTATTCGCTCAGATACGCCTTTTGAGTGGCTCATTGTTCCTTCAACACGCAATCTCAAGATAAAAATGAACTTAGTTACTGAACTAGAAGCATATGATGAACTTCCACGTTGCGTTTTCAGGGTTGATTATTGTCCTCCAAAAACTCCCGGGTATGAAACAACCGCCGAGCAGCTTGAAGAATTAATTTACGTAGCACGCACATTTGGCCGCGACACGTGCATCATCAAAAACACACCAAAAAACGACCACTTCACCTTTGATTGCGAGTATCGAACACAAACACTCGACCCTATTATTTCAGGACTTTTCCAAGTAGCAAACCATCTTGATTGGAATCGCCACATGAAATTCCCGGAAGGTGTTTCGTTCGCCTATTTAAAAAAATGATCATCCGCAAAGCCTCTTTGAAAGACATTCCTGCTCTTGTTTCTCTTTTTCTTGAGTACGACCGCGTTGAACACAAGCTGAACCCTACGGTGCCGATGGGTTCTCGGAAGAAGTACGTTGCGTTTTTCAAAAAGAACCTTCCGAAACCACGTTTTGCCGTATTTGTCGCAGACGACGGCAAATTACGCGGACTCATTCATGCAGAAATCTTTGGCTTTCCGGACAACAAATTTCTTTTCGGGTCTGTACAAAATGTCATAGTCAGCCATGCCTACCGCAACAAAGGAATAGGAACAAAACTCTTCAAAACAGCAGTAGTCTGGCTTAAGAAGCACCCTATTCGTCGCATTTCCGTGTATGTCCACGGAAAAAACAAAAAAGCACTCACCTTCTGGAAGCACAAAAAATTCAAAATACGAGGGTATCAGTTGGAATTGCCTATTAAATGAACGTAAGAACTATGTTTATCTAAAGATTAACTTACTGGGGTCTGAACTGCTGAGGTCAAGTTGTGAACGGCTAATGATTTTAGTGTATGCTTTTTCTAAATAAATCAATTTGCTCTCGTCTGAGCGGTGCAGTTGCCAGAATTTGTCCGTGTTGAACGCTTCTTCGGAATTAAGAGGAATTTTGTCAACCGCGGAAAGTCTGCCCGTCAGCAAAGAAGACAAGAGTGGCACGTCTTTCAGTTTGCTATTGTACGTGATGTCCAATTCTTCAAATGAGCCTTGGTATGCGGGAACGTCATTCGGGTACCAGAATTTGAGCCAGTCGGCAAAGTGGTCGGATTCGTTGGGAATGCCTTCAGGATGTCCAGGGCCCAACCAGCCCGTGCGGAGATAGCGTGGAACGACTTTATTCCAAAACGTGCCGGCACGACCAATAACGTAGTTTTCTTGCTCCGTTTTTACTGCTTGAACGCGAGAGTCCAACTTAATCAGTACGGTCAATGGATCAACTTGTGAGTCATAGGCGTAAAGGTCCATACTCGGAGAATAGCGAGAGGGAGTATATAAATGTTTCGGCATAGTAATCACTCCTTAGTGACTACGTGCTTGAAACGCTAGATTCTGCACGTGTCGAAAACCCTCGTGGTTTTCGAGCATGCTCGGAAATGTGCACAGTC
>CAYHVU010000010.1:0-22333 GCA_964360075.1 uncultured Methanosarcinales archaeon | reverse complement strand
TTCTTGTGCATTCTTTCCACCTCCCAGATGGACACTGAATAGCTTCTAGATGGGGAGATTATATTTATTGTCCTTATAATTTATATATTTTATATAAATGGGAAAGATTTATATATTTCTTGGCAGTGTGAGGTGTCATGAAGCGGAAAATCATTCAAGTCGGGAACTCGACGCAGCTCGTTTCTCTGCCGAGAAAATGGGCGTTGCAGAGAAATCTGAAGAAGAGCGACGAGGTAGAGGTCATCGAGAAGGGAGAGGACCTGATTATCCGTACACACAGCATCCCGAAGGCAGAGTCCGTGACGGTTGATGTCCGCAAACTGAACTTGCTGGTAGGCAGATATCTCGTCGCAGCGTACCGTTCTGGCTATGACGAGGTGCGCATCCAGTACGACCGCCCGGAAATCCTGGGATTCCTCCAGGGCTTAGCCAACAAGATTCTGCTTGGTTTCGAGTTGGTCAGCCAGAGTGAGGGAACGTGCGTGTTCCGCAACGTCTCAGAGAACTTGAGTTCTGAGTTCGACAATGTGCTACGTCGAGTGTTCTTTGTCACCACGGAACTTGCGAAGAACGCGTACGCTGCGGTGAGCGACGGCGCCCTTGAACGGCTACCTGAAGTGCTGGCCTTGGAGATGACGAACAACCGGTTTTCGTTGTTCTGTGAACGCCTGCTGAACAAGTTCGGCGAGCAGACCTTCCGGAAAACAACCTATCTGTTCCTTACTGTCTACGAACTGGAGAAGATTGCGGACCATTACAAGGCTATCTGCAACCACGTCGGCGAGGAACGTTTGCGGAAAATCGACAAAAAGATCTTGAAGCTGTTCGGCGTCGTCAACCACTTGCTTGAGCAATATTCAGTGCTCTTCTACACTTTCACGAAGGAAAAAGCAGAAGCTGCCGCGGCGCTGCACACATCCATTTTGCAAGTTGCAAACCGTGCGTTTGATTCGGCACCGAATCGGCAAGACCCAATTGTGCACGAGTTGCTGGCTGCCGCGCAGACCATGTTCCATCTTGTCAGCATTCGTATTGAGCTGGAGATTTAAGAAATCTTTTCCGCGGCGTGCGCCAGCGCGTTTATTGATTGGACTGCCTTCATGAACGTCTGGGTTTCTTTCATCTTCAACTGCAAACCAATGACGTTCGCAAGTTCCTGCACGCGCGCAAAATTGGTATGGATGTAATCTAATCTGGTTTGAGTCATGCCGTGCTGCAAAATGTTACCTGCATAAATGCCGATCTGTTCCAACGATCTGAGAAATTCGAACGAGTGGAAGTATTCGCGGAAATTTCTTTCGTTTGCGATGATGGGTCGCGGCACTTGTAAATTATCTACAAATGTGCCGATGTCGCTGAGATACTCTTCTGCTGCCATCCGAACAAGTGGTGTTGGGTTTGGTTCACTCAGTTTTCTTTTCGAAGCATCGATTGCATTTCGGACGCTCTCTTTAAATGAATTGGAAGGAATACCTTCGATTGCTTTGTACGCGAGTTGCGGCACGAGAGGGTTGATACCACTTTCGGCGTAGTAATGGATGTCTTTTTTTGCGAGCTTGAGCAGACGTTGCTGTGGATCTTTTGTTACAGGCTGAACAAGTTTTGTATTGACGTCCTTTGCAGCAGCATTATATGCACGCACGTACGCGTCATAGAATCGATGGCGGTCGTTCCATATGTTCTTGTCGGTGATGGGAAGGAATACAAGATCCATCTGGGCGGGCGCCCGGCGCAGATTTTCATAATCTATTTTGGTGCACACCCACGAACCGTTCTTCCTTCGGACAAACCAGTTTTCTGCGCGAAAATCACAGCAGAGCGTGTCGTAGAGTTTCGCATCAGCGACCCTTTTGAAAATGGGGTTAAGTCCTCTTGAGATCTTGTCTTCGCAGTTTCCAAGAGATGCAGCATCGAGAAGCCTTTTCTGTTCAAGCAGGAAGCGTAGCGGTCCGAAGAAATAAGATTTCTCTCCCGTTATGCGCTCTGCGAAAAAATTGTGACGTTCCCAGTCGTCTTTGCTGAGGTTTCCGCGCGAGAGCTTGAACGGCGCGTATGCGTGCAGTTTTGCCGCTTCGCGCCCGATGGCTTCGATGAGTGTGCCTCGCTGCGCGGGATCAAGATGCTCAAGTGCTTGCGGCAATGGCTCGTCATTGATGACGTTGAGGGCAACGGCATGCATCTCTGGAAGGTTCACTGTGGTGAAATGAACGTTTTGAAGGACCTTAGCGCGCGAAAAGTAGGTGATTGCGGCGCGCTCATTCTCAAAATTGTTTTTTTCTCCGGTTGCAACATCAAATGTCTTAACAATAGCCGAGAAAGCTGGAGTCGATGCATCATCCTGTGTCGGTGGCACGCGGAACGTGACTTTGTACACTGGACTTCTGCTGTCGATGGGAACGACGCGCTCTTCGCGGAGAATCTGCTCTAGTGATTGGCGCATGCCTTCAAGCAGGCGCGCTTTCGCACGTTTGCCAACAGCCGCGCGCAAAGCGGGTAGCTCGTTCTCAAATGTTTTTCTCATGCTTTCGAGCGAACTTGTTGAAAGATCAGCGTCACCGAGTGATTGTCCGTATTTTTCCGCGTACTTTTTGGCCAGTGCCTCATCCATCGCGCGAGGTTCTATGGGAAAATACTGGTCAGGGAAACATTCAACGAACGTGCGGTTACGAATAAGGAGGTTCATCAACATGCCGTGGCGAGGAGCGAACATCTCATTGGACGTGCGCGCATCAAGCTGTGCCTTCAATGCGTATTCATGCATGATGCGCTTGAGGTCGCGCTGGAACGAAAGAGGGTTTCTGCCGTAGAGGTCTGCGATTGCGGGATGCTGGGTGAAGATGGTACTCAACGACTCAGGAGAGGGCAACGCGTCAGTGTGCCAGTATGGAGCAAGCTGTTCTGCGGTGAGCTCCTTCTGCACTGCTTCCAGGACAGTCAGGTCTGTCTTTTGCCGGCTCAACTGGCTGCGGTACTGCCAGTGTGCGCCTTCCGTAAATAGGAAGAGTGTCGTTTTCTTGTCTGAGGGACGGTGCGCGTTGCCGAGCTCCATCGCGAGTTCGGTGAGTTTAGGATCGTCATAAGGTTCGAGATTGATGCTTTGGCCACTTTCGGGAATGTGTTCAACGAAATGGACATCGGGCACGTCACTGAGCTGTTGAAGCAGAAGTTCGCTTTTGCTCGCGGAGGGCAGCACGATTGAGAGTCCATAGACTGGACTCGATTCGTTCGTTGGACTGTTTGTTTCGACCACATTTCCCCCTGTAATCACTATGTTCTCGTTACACTCTCTTTTCCCGAATGAGGTTTATAAACGTTTCGCCCGTTCCCGAGGAGAGCCCGCAACGTTTAAAAAGTCAGTCGCCCGAAGGTTGCCCATGCCCACCGAACAGGAGCTCATCGATGAACGCATCAGGAAGCTCGCGGATTTGCGAGAGAAAAACATCAATCCGTATCCGTACACGTTTACGCGTTCGCATCACAACACGGACGTGCTCGCGAAATTCAAGTTAAAGCCGGAAGAGAAGTCATCCGAAAAGGTTTCGGTCGCGGGAAGGATTGTTTCTTTGCGAAGGATGGGCAAGATCACGTTCGGCCACATCCTTGACCAGTCAGGAAAGTTGCAGGTCTACTTCAAGGAAGACATCCTGAAGGACTACGAAAACTTGAAGCTGTTCGATATCGGTGATTGGCTTGGCGTTAATGGCACTGTTTTCGCGACTCGTTCTGGCGAAATCACGGTTGAAGTGCACCAGTTCGAGATGTTGTGCAAGTCCATCCGTCCGTTGCCGGACAAATTCCACGGCTTGAAGGACACGGAATTGCGATACCGACAAAGATATCTTGATTTGGCCATGAGTGAGGAAACGCGCAAGGTCGCGTTCCTGCGCATCAAAATCATCAACAGCATCAAGGAGTTTTTTCGCGCAAAAGGTTTTCTTGAAGTCGAAACGCCTGTGCTGCAGACGATTTACGGCGGCGCGAACGCGCGACCGTTCGTCACGCACCATCACGACCTGAATCTGCAGATGTTCTTGCGCATCTCTCCTGAATTGCATCTGAAACGTTTGATCGTAGGCGGCTTCGAGAAAGTGTTCGAAGTAGGGCACCAGTTCAGGAATGAAGGCATTGACACGACGCATAACCCTGAATTTACCAGTCTTGAGTGTTACCAGGCGTATGCTGACTATCATGAGATGATGGAATTGACCGAAGATGTCTACAACCACGTCGCAAAGGAAGTGTTAGGGACAACGAAGTTCACGTATCAAGGCAAGGAAATTGATGTCAAGAAACCCTGGAAACGCCTCGCGATGTTGCGGGGCCTCAAGGAGTTCGCAAACATTGATGTTGAAAAGCTCGGAGACGCTGACCTCAAGCGCGAGTTGCAGAAGAACCGATTGGAGCTTCCGCAGCCTTGGACTCGTGGCGCGGCTATCGCCGAGCTCTTCAAGCTTGTTGAGCCGCACTTGATTCAGCCGGTGTTCATCATAGACCATCCGATTGAAACGACGCCGTTGTGCAAGCAATTGCGTTCAGGAAAGAAAGATTTTGTTGAGCGCTTCGAACCGTTCATCAACGGTTGGGAGATTGGCAACGCATATTCAGAATTGAATGACCCGATTGTGCAGCGCGAACTGTTGGAAGTGCAGGCGTTGCAACTGAAAGGCGGCGCCGCAGAGGCAAACCCGATGGATGAGGACTTTGTGCGTGCCATCGAGCACGGCATGCCTCCAACGGGCGGTTTAGGGCTGGGCATTGACCGCATGGTGATGCTCTTCACGAATCAGGCGAGCATCCGCGACATCATTCTGTTCCCGACAATGAAACCCGCCGAGCACGGCGAGCGCGGGCCAGCCGAACCGAAGGTTCGAGCGCTGCCAGAAGGCCACAATGTTGAGACTGGAAAGGTGGAAAAATGACTGACAAAACCATTGTTGGACTGATTGAGGAAGTCATTCTGGTAGGTCCGCGTTCACGCAAGAAAGTGCTCGCGCGCATCGACACGGGCGCGACAAAGAGCAGCATCGACGCGAAATTGGCAGCAGAAATGGAAGCGAGCGAGCAATTCAAGACTACGATGGTGCGGAGCGCGCACGGCATCCGTAAGCGTGGCGTCATCAAACAAAAGATAATCATCAGTCATCGCAGGATGAACATGGAATTTACGTTGGCCGACAGAGCGCACATGAAATACAAGGTGTTGATTGGCCAAAACATCCTCAAACGCAGGTTTATTGTCGACCCGAGCAAGCTATGAGAGCGGCGCTTATTTCTCAAGGGAGCATTTCTTCCAAATGGGTTGCCGAGGAGTTGAAAAAGCTCTTTGATGCGGTCGACATCTTTGACATTGGTGAATTCGAGGTTTCTCTTGGAGGCAAGGAGCCTGAAGTCTTCTATGAAGGTAAGCCTTTGAAGAAGGAATATGACTGCATCTACGCGAAAGGTTCGTTCCGTTATGTCTCTCTCTTGCGTTCGTTGACGACGATTCTTGGTCAGCACGCATACATGCCGATTCGTCCAGGTGCGTTCACTGTCGGCCACGATAAATTGTTGACGCATTTGAAATTGCAAACTGCGAACGTGCCGCAGCCAAAGACATATGTGGTTTCGACAGCTGAGGCGGGCAAGAAATTGCTGAAAAGAATTCAATATCCTATTGTGATGAAGCTGCCGTCAGGTACGCACGGCAAGGGGGTGATGTTTGCTGATAGTTTTGAAAGCGCAAGCTCGATGGTGGACGCGCTTGCGCTGTTGAAGCAACCATTCATGTTACAAGAGTATCTTGAGACGCACGGCACCGATACGCGGGCGTTCGTGATTGGCGACGAGGTTGTTGCGTCAATGAAACGCACGGCTGCGGAAGGCGAGAAGCGTTCGAACATCCATGCCGGCGGCTCGGCAATCGCGTGCGAGCTCGATGATTATTCAAAGAAAGTCGCAATTGACACGGCTCGTGCGGTGGGAGCTGACATTTGCGCAGTTGACATGTTGGTGACGAAAGGAAAGCCTCTTGTCATCGAAATCAACCTTTCTCCGGGCTTGCAGGGCATCACGCGCGCAACGAACATCAATGTCGCGTCGAAAATAGCGAAATTCCTGCATACGGGCGCGAAGCACTTCCGCATGAAGCAAGCTGGGCTCGCAATCAAGGAAGTCGTGCCCGAAAAGGAAATCCTGACGCATCCGGAGTTCCGCGGCAACCGGATGCTTTTGCCTGGCGTTGTGACAACGTTGACGAAATTATCGGAACAGGATGAGGTTTCAATGATTATGGAAAAAGGCAAAGTGACTATCAGGAAGGAGGAAGAAAAATGAAGTTAGGGATGTGGGTTTCAGGGAAATTGAATGGACAGTCGCTATTGAGTTGGGCTGCTGACCAGAAGCACACGGTGAAGTGTTTCTTGACGATGGAGCCGAAGCATCCGTTAGCGTGGGCAACAGGCAACCTTGATGCGCTCAAGAAGACCGCGGACACGAACAAGATTGACTTGTTGTTCAAGAGCGTGAAGGAGTCCGGCGATGACAACTATGCTGCGCTGGATGCGTTAATCAAGTTCGCGAAAGCGAAGTACGGCGTCGAGGCGATTGCAGTGTCACGCGAACCGACAGTTGCGCATCCAATACGCAATGCGGCAAAGAAATTCAAGCTGAAGACGGTGTTGTTGCCGAGATGAAACTCGGCGTCCTCTATTCTGGCGGCAAGGATTCGACGCTTGCGTTGCTGAAGGCGAAAGAGCATCATAAAATTGTTTGTCTCATTTCTATCGTTTCTCAAAACAAAGAAAGCTTCATGTTTCACACGCCTAACATTGACATTACGAAGCTGCAAGCCGAAGCGATGAAGCTTCCGCTAATTTCAGTGCAGACCAAGGGTGAGAAAGAGAAGGAACTCAAGGATTTGCAGAAGGCAATCGAGAGCGCCAAACGAAAGTTCAAGATTGAAGGCATTGTCGCAGGAGCCGTGAGGTCAACGTATCAGGCGACAAGAATCCAGCAAATCTGTCAATCTCTTAATCTATGGTGCTTCAACCCGTTGTGGCTCCTTGATCAAGTGCAGTTGCTCAATGACATCATCAAACACAAGATTCACGCAGTCATTTCAGGCGTGTTCGCAGAACCGTTGGACAAATCTTATCTTGGCAAGCTGATTGACAAAGCTATGATTGCGAAATTGGCGAAAGCCGCGCAAACCCACTCCATCAATCCCGCTGGCGAGGGCGGCGAAATCGAGACAACGGTTTTGTTCGCGCCCGGATTCAAAAAGAAACTTGTCGTGAAGAAGTCAGCCATCACGTATGCAAATTACGCAGGCACGTACGCAATGCAGGAAGTGGTGTTGCAATGACTCTGGTCATCAGCACGTGCAAGGACGCGTTGAGCGAGCTTGAATTTGTTGCACCCATTGTTGCGCTAGTTGGTGAATGCGTTGTCAAACGCTTTGACAAAATCAAGCCTGAAGACATTGCGGCAGCCGATCACATCATCATCACAGGAACTGCGTTGAAGGACTTTGACTATTTGAAAAGGAAATGGGATTGGCTGAAAACTTTCAAGAGACAGGTATTAGGCATTTGCGCAGGCATGCAAGTGCTTGCCTTGGCGCACGGCGGAAAGCTCGTGAACGAAGAAATGATTGGCGTGAACCAAGTTACTGTCACCGACATCAATCCGTTCTGCGAAGGTTCGTTCAATGCCTATTTCTTGCACACGAAAACAGTGCAAGGATTGGATATTTTGGCAATAGTCGGCAAGCATCCAGCAATGGTCAAAGTGCACGGCAAAGAACACTACGGCTGCATCTTTCATCCGGAAGTCTTGAATCCGGACATTGTACGACGCTTTGTTGGCAAAATTTAAGAAGCGTTACCTTGCGAGTCATTCTATGTTTCCTTTAGGGCATATCTACACTGCAATGCGCATTACGGGAAGGGCTGATGCACCTTTGCTTTTTGGTTCGATGTTTCCTGACATTGCTATGATGGGCTGCGTGCATTGGGAGATCATGCGCCAGAAAGAGACAGGCTGGGCAGTGTTGTTGCGTCGTGATGCTCGCCTCCGTGCGTTTGCCGAAGGCGTCATGCTGCATGAGAATCCGATCGGAATTGATCGGTTCGTGCACGGCAAAAACTATGTCAAAGGTGATGGCTACGCCATGCGGCAGGGCAAGTGGCTGTATCCGTTCTTGCCGAGGTTCACAGAGCCGATGCGCGCCATCATTGCGCACGGCTTTATTGAGTCTGCTATGGAAGAGCGATTGCGCAAGCGCAACCCTGAGTTGGTTGAAAAAATGTTGCGCGTGCTGCGCGATGTGCGCCCGTTGATTCCGGCCATCAGCCGATCGCACGCCCGCTATTTCGGCATGCATCCTTTACTCGCGCGTCTTTCCATTGGAGCGTACATGATTTCGACGCGGGGCTTGCTCGCTTGGCCGAGAACGTTCCTTTACGGCTTTCAGTGGCTCACGTTTTTGCGCGAAGGCAGGCTGCTCATGCCGTGGACGTTTGTGCGCGTCATGCGGCTCGCGCACGGCTTGATTGATGATGTGGAACCATTTCTAGAACGCGCAATCAATAGGTGTAAGGTTGACTGGCAGTTACTGCATTAGCCCGCCCTTTTGCAGCTTTTTCATCATCTGTTCGGGATTGCCTTTCATCATCTTGACTAATTTTTTTGACTGCTTGTATTGTTTGAGCATGTCGCGGATGTCGTTTGTTGAAATGCCTGAGCCTTTCGCGATTCTGTCGATTCGTGACGCGTCGATGGCGTCCGGGTCTTCGAGTTCTTTCTTGGTCATGGAGTCCATCGCGTGCTTCCACTTCTTGAGCTTGCCTTCCTGCACTTGCAATGCTTCTTTCGGCATCTTTATGTTGCCCATGCCGGGAATCATTTCCATGATTTTGCCTAACGGCCCCATCTTTGACATTGCTTCCATCTGTTGATACAAATCCAGGAGCGTGAATTCGCCTTTCAAAAGCTTCTTTTCCAGGTCTTTGGAGTCTTCTTCAGTGATTGCTTCTTTTGCTTTTTCTAAGAGCGCTTCAATGTCTCCCATGCCCAAGAGTCTGCCGATGAAGCCTTGCGGGTTGAACGGCTCAAGGTCATCCTGTTTTTCTCCAACGCCGATGAACTTCACGGGCGCTCCCGTCACGGCGCACGCCGTCAACGCACCGCCTCCTTTGGCAGTGCCGTCCATTTTCGTGACGATGACGCCGGTGACGCCGCAACTGTCATGGAACGCCTGCGCTTGCGTTTGGGCCGTCTGTCCGATGTCCGCGGAGATGACTAAGAGCACTTCTGTTGGTTGGAGTTGTTTGTTTACGGCTGTGATTTCCGTGATTAAGTCTTGGCTTAATGCGTCTCTTCCTGCGGTGTCAACGAGAATTATGTCGTAATTCTTGAACTCTTTTTCAAAGGAAGAAAGAATTTTCAACGCGTCTTTCTCTGTCTTGTTTGTGAAAACAGGCACGTTCGCGTGCTTTGCGACTTGTTCTAATTGGTTCATGGCTGCCGGCCGATGCACGTCCAGCCCGACAGCGGCGACTTTCAGGCCTCGTTTTGCGAAATACTTTGAGAGTTTGCCAACAGTCGTGGTTTTGCCGGAGCCGAAAAGCCCAACGAGCATGATGATGGATGGCTTCTTGTCAACAGAAATGCCCGTCTTGGTGCCGCCGACGAACTGCACGAGTTCATCATAGACAATGTTGATGAGCTGCTCTTTCTTCGTCAATCCTGGCGCGGCTTTCTCGTTCGTGATTCTGTCCTTGATTTTCTTTGTTAATTCGAAAACTAGTTTGACATTGACGTCTGCCTGCAAGAGCGCGCGCTGGATGTCCTTCACTAACTCATTGATGAGCTTGTCATCCACGAACAAGGCTTTCGCTATCTTCGCCAATGTTCCCTTGAGCGAGTCGCCGAGTTTTTCGAGGACCATGGACTTTTCTCGGATGGGATATTTATAAACATATAGGCATAATGAAGAACCACTCAACAGTAGTTATTTAAGAAAGCTTTATAAAGCGGCAATGGCCTCTTCCTGCCATGAAATCACCCATCAAGCCAGTGGATATTTTTGAGCAACTGAAAGGCAAACCCGTCTGCATCACGAACCAGGCGTTCGGCAGCGCGTATGGTCTTTTCAAAGAGCTCAACCACGACCATGGGGTCTACGTCATTGATCGTGCGGTGTGGTCATTGTCAAAACAAGTTGTTGTCACCGAAGAGACCTTGATACCCGTGCCGGGCGCCATTTCCGCGCTGTCGCAGGAAGATTACGATGCGGTGAAGGAAGATCTCGGCAAGTATGGTCAATACATCGGCAAACCCGTTTGCGTTGACGGACATTTCGGCATTCTCAAACGTGTGTTGCGCAATGAATACGAACTTTCTCCGTGTTACGTGCGCACGCACGCAGGCACGTGCCGTAAAGAAACCGAACTTCCGTTGCTGGTGAGCCGCGAGCCCGCGCTCTTTCCAGTGCAAGAAGCTGATTTGGACGCCTTGCTCGCGCCGAAGCCCCAGTAATCTTTTATACGCTCGCACGCTTGCTTCCGCATGCACCTCACGTGGTTCGGTCACAGTTCGTTCAAGCTCGAATATAATGACAAAGTCATCTATATTGACCCGTATGCAGGCGACCTTGCGTGGTATGACAAGACCGCGAGCCTGATTCTGATTTCGAAAGACGAATACGAGCACTTCAATAGAAGTATTGTCAAGAAGATCGCGGGCGACAACACGCACGTAATTGGTGGTGTTGATGTCGCGAGTGAGTTGTACGGTTGCAGACCGTTGAAGCCAGGCGAGCACATCACGTTTGAAGATGATATGGCAGTGCAAGCGATGCCTGCGAAAATAGTGCGTCGCAACACAACGCGAGACTCAATTGGCTGGCTGCTCACTATTGAGAAAAAAGTGTATTATTTCACGGGAGATACTGACATCTTGCCAGCAACGCTGGACGCGGATACCATCTTTGTACCTGTGGGAAGCACGTGGTCGATGAAGCCCAAGCACGCGGCTGCAGCAGTAAAGCTTTTGAACCCGAAACACGCAATCCCTCTTTGGTATGCGAGCAAGGATGATGCGGAGTTGTTTTCTGAGCTTGTGCAGCCCGTTGACGTCATTTTTCTCGAGCACAATAAGCAGGTGCATCTGTGAGCACCTGCGAGGCCAAGATGCGCTTGAGTCACGACCGGGTGGAACCGGCCAAGGTCGTTGCTTTAAGACCTATGCGCTGCAACGAGACGAAAGCGCGGCGTCGCAGGTGCGCACGTGACTGACAAAAAAGTCTTCATCGGCGGCCAAGCCATCATTGAAGGCGTCATGATGAAAGGTCCGGAAGCCATAGCGTTCGCGGCACGAAAAGGGAAAAAAATTGTTTCCGTGCGCATGCCGCACGTGAGCGTCACGAAGAAGAACGCGCTGTTGCGGTTGCCGATCATCCGCGGCGTCGTGTTCTTGGCGGAAATGCTCGTGATCGGGCTCAAGGCGTTGTCGTGGAGCGCAAACCAGCAGGGCGAAGGAGATGAGCAACTGTCGAAGACAGAAATGACGGTGACGATGATATTTTCGTTCGTGTTGGCCATTGGTTTGTTTGTTGTTTTGCCTTACTACTTGACTCGCTTGGTGACGCAAAACCATTCGTTCCAATTCAATCTCATTGACGGATTCTTGCGCTTGCTGTTCTTTGTGGGCTATCTGGTCGTGATTTCTTTGATGAAAGAAGTGCGCTGTCTGTTCCAATACCACGGTGCGGAACACAAAGCAGTGCATTGCTACGAGGCAGATTTGCCCTTGACCGTGAAGAACGTGCAGAAGTTCTCGACCTTGCACCCGCGTTGCGGCACGAGCTTGGTTGTGTTCGTCATCGCCGTGAGCATTGTTGTCTTTTCACTCATTCGTTTGGATGCTTGGTATTGGAATGTCTTGATGCGCATTGTCGTGATTCCGTTGATTGCGGGCGTTTCCTACGAACTGTTGAAGTTCACAGGCACGTCAAAGAATTCGTTTTTGCGCTTGTTCGCGTGGCCTGGCATGTGGGTGCAAAAGTTGACGACGAGAAAGCCAACTGACGCTCAAGTCGAAGTCGCGATTGTGGCGTTGAAGAAAGCGTTATAGCGCGTTGGCGATCTCGTCACGAATGCGCAACAAAAATTCCAACGGCCAGTCTTTCTTGGGATACGGCGCGTAATTGCCTTTTGGGTTCTGATCGATGAATGTAATGCCGTGAAACACGCGTGGCTCAAAATACCGAGGAATCAAGTGTGCATGCAAGTGTCGCCAGTCGTTGCCGAGGAAGGTGACGTTGGGCCAGTCGTGCCGGTAGAGGGTTTTGACGGCATCATTCCACGCGGGAACCACGTCTTGCAACAGTTCCTCGGCTTCAGTCGAAGTGATGTCGATGATGCTTTCGGCATTTGCGCGCTTGGCTGCCGCGTAACAGCGCCCGATGTAGGGAAACTGCGCCTTGTGTAAGAACAAGTCCCACAAGGAGTATTCCTTGATCTTGAACTGGTCAAATTCGCCCATGCGTTTCTTTTTCGGCGTACAATTTAAATAGATTATTGGCTTCAAAACACCATGAAGACCTCACTCAGAGTCCTGCAATGCTTCTCCATCGCGATGGCGCTCGTGCTCGTGCTTGCGTTCATTTTTGCCATTCTCGGCAAACTCAACTGGATTCAGTTCTTCTTTCTAGCTGCCTTATTCGCGTTGTGCGCGTACGTGATTATTCCTAGAATAAGAGCAGTTTTGACACGATGATATCCATAATCTTTAAATACTAAAAACGCATAATGCGTGTCGTGGGAGGATACTATGGCTGACGACGAAGCAACCTTCGAAGACAATTCGGAAGAGAAAGAGAATTGGGAAGAAGACATCTAGTTTTTAAACCCGTTTCTTGTTCTCTTTTGCATGATTAAGGTAGACCATATCAAATGCGAATCCTGCCGCAAGGCTGGCCATTGTGTGCGTACAGGCGAATGCTGCCATATTCGTGAGTCATTAAAGATGGATTCTGCGGAGGATAGAGTCATCCGCGACCAGGTCTATCATTCTACTGGTGTCATCTATCTTTATCTGTTGTCGCGCTATACCATCAGTCTGACGGAGAAAGAACGCGCCTGGATGGTCACGGAAGCAAAAAAACGCAAGTTGAAGTTCAAAGTGTTGCCGAAACGAGTGCTTTTGGACGGCAAGAAAGCAGTCGTGTATGACTGGTTTGTTGACCACGACATCTGTCTGTTCCTGAAGAACGGGAATGAGTGTACAGTCTACGTTAATAGACCTAAAATCTGCAAAGACTTCCCGTTTCATCACTTGAAGAAAGACCAAGTGTCTGAAATCAAAACCTTTATTAGCTCTCGCCATCTGGCATTAGCTCAGGTTTCCTTCACGGAAGCCGTCAGGCAGGCCCGCGAAAGCCTGAAGCAACAAGGTATTGGGGTGTAAACTATCGGGCAAGACGATCTCAGTCAATTTGTAAGGAATCTCACGATTCGCGTCATTGGTTGTGGTGGCGCGGGCAAGAATACTCTCACTACATTACGTGCGATGAACACAGGCGTCGAGCTGGTTGCGATGAACACTGACGCGCAGGATTTGCTTGCGACGCCGGCTGATTACAAGGTCATTCTAGGCAGGACTTTAACTAAAGGCCAAGGTGCAGGCAATGATCCTGATACGGGCGCTCGTGCGGCTGCAGAAAGCTTGGTTGAGATTAAGGCGGCTGTTGAAGGAGCAAACTTGCTTTTCGTTACCGGCGGTCTTGGCGGCGGCACAGGCACAGGTTCTATTCCTATTGTTGCAGCTGAGGCAAAGAAGCACGGCATTTTGACTGTTGCGGTCGTTACTCTTCCTTTCTTGATGGAAGGCCAAAGACGTTGGGATAACGCGATGCGTGGTTTGCAGAACCTCGAACAGAACTGTGATGCCATCGTGCTGTTGCCGAACGAGAAGTTATTGAAAACTTGCCAGGACTTGCCTCTCCCTGTTGCATTCCAGATGTCTGATTCAGTTTTGGCAAATGGAATTCGCGGCATTATAGAATTGATTACGAAGCCTGGTTTGGTCAACTTGGACTTTTCTGATTTGACTGCTGTGTTAAGGAATTCAGGCGTTGCCTTGATTAGCGTTGGAGAATCTGACTCGAACAATCGCGCTGATGAAGCGATCACGAAAGCGTTGAGCAATCCTCTTTTGGATGTTAATTTGCACGGCGCATCTGGCGCTTTGGTGAACGTGCTCGGCGGCTCTGATTTGACTTTGTCTGAAGCGCAGAAAATAGTGAACAAGGTGAATGAAGCTTTGAATCCTGACGCAAAAGTCATCTGGGGCGCGCAAGTGGACGCATCATTGGGTAAACTGCTGAAAGTGCTCGTGATTATCACAGGTCTTTCTGCCAAAGCGATTGTTGATTCGCATGCGGACGCGCACGGGTTCGTGCAGTTGGATGAGTTGCAGTGACCTTAGATGAGCTCGGAAGTGATGTGCATCCGATTACTATAAGTTCGTTGCATATCTGAGAACTGTTGCACAAACTTGTCTTGAAGCTATGTTTTCGTCTCGGAACATTTAAATAACCTGTTTGCCTCCTTCTGAGCATGACAAAGGAGTTCAATCTGACCATTGAACAAGGCGAGGACGGCTATTTTATCGCAGAAGTCATCGAATTACCTGGCTGTCATACGCAGGCAAAGTCAATGGATGAATTGCTGAAGCGTACGAAGGAAGCAATCCAGTTGTACCTTAAATGCCAAAAGCAAGACACGACTGAACGCTTTATCGGCCTGCAAAAAATTGCAGTATGAAAATTCCATCGGTTTCTGCGCGCGAGGTCTTTAAAGTTCTCAAGAAGCTTGATTTTGAGCTTATCCGTCAAGAAGGAAGCCATGCGTTTTTCAGGCACGCGGATGGTCGGACAACCGTTATTCCGGTGCATCACGGAGAAACAATCGATCGCGGGTTATTGACGAAAATAATCAAGAAGGATTTGCAGATGGAGCGTGATGACTTCTTGAGATTGCTTTGATTAAGCCTTAACCAATCCGTACCCAATCAATCTCCATCTCTGGCCGACGTTTCTCGAAACCGTGATTCTGCTGCCAAGGTCTGCGCATACGGGGCGTTTGAGGTCGAGCTTGACTAGTCCTTTGCTTAACTCCTTGACGACGCCGACCGTTGCAGCGGCGTTGACGTTCAGCATCAGCATTTCGCCAAGTTTGATTGGGTCGACGACGAGCTTGTCTTTTGCGCCGACAACTCTGTCGAGCAAATGAGGTTCAATCGTGAACGAACTCCAGACTTTCGGCAGTTTTCCCGTGATGCCGACGACCGAGCCGACTAATTTGTCTGATTTCACGATGTTCGGGTCTAAAGCCGTAAGGATTGCGACAGTACCACCAGGATGGGATTCTGTTGCTTTTGTAGTGCCTGACATCAAGCCAACGACCTTCGTTGTCAAGGGTTTCCAGACTTTTTGGTTTTTCTCTGCCACTTCGTAGCCGGGCAAAATCGTTAGTGCGTCTCCTGGTTTCAAGACTCCTTGCTTTAACGCGCCTCCGAGAATTCCGCCGACCATCTTGTCAGGCACGGTTCCGGGCTTGTTGATATCAAAAGAGCGCGCGACAAAGAACAACGGCTCCTTGCTCGTGTCTCGCGCGGGAGTCGGAATGTAGGTTTGGATTGCCCACAACAGTGCGTCGATGTTGATGTTGTGCTGCGCCGAGATTGGGATGATGGGTGCGTTTTCGTATGGTGTGCCTTTGATGAAGTCCTTGATTTGCTGCAAATTCTTCTTGGCTTGTTCTTCGTTCGCCAAGTCGATTTTGTTTTGAACGATGACGAGATTTTTCAAACCTATGATTTCCAATGCTTTCAAATGTTCTTGGGTTTGGGGTTGCGGGCACTGTTCGTTGGCCGCAACGAGGAGTAATGCTCCGTCCATGATGTTTGCGCCGCACAGCATCGTCGCCATGAGGCTTTCGTGGCCGGGCGCGTCAACGAGAGACACTTTGCGCAAGAGTTCGCCGTCTTTCAGGGAGTAGCAGTCAGGTTCTGGCTTGCCGGCTATTTTGTGGATTTCAAAGTCTGCGTAGCCCAAACGGATGGTGATTCCTCTTTTGATCTCTTCCGAGTGCATGGCAGTCCATTTGCCGGACAAGGACTGCACAAGTGTTGTTTTGCCGTGGTCCACGTGGCCAACGATGCCTATGTTGACGTCGGGTTGCGAGTCTTTAGAAACTTGTTTGGTTGCTTTGGCATGCGTTTCCTTCACGGAAGCTTCTTTGACATCAGATTTCGGCTCTTTCTTCTTTGCAACCATTGATTTGGTTTGTTCGAGGGGGGTTTATAAACATTGACATTTCCCGTGAAGGATATAAATGCAGGAAATGTCAAGTGTGCTCAAAGAACTCTGTTCTTTGACATGTTGGTGGCATCCACCTAGTACAGACAAGACTACTTTGAAACCGTTATTGTGAAAGGCAAGTTTTCCGCGATCCAAGAAGAAACCGCATTTGCGGTCGAATATCATCTTAATCCTTGTTATGCTGATGCACAAAAACTTGTGCTTGCGGAACGCCGGGATCCCATCAGCAAAAATCTGTTCGAAACGTTCCGAAAAGAACCGGGGAGTCGTTCAGGAATGTGTTTTGTTGAAGCGGACGCTCCAATCCACGATTTTCTGAAGTATCATTTGAAGCTCGAATAATTAGTGGAGATACTTCATCAACTTCTCTTTCAAGAAGTGCATCCGTTCCTGCGTGTTCGCTTCGATCACGAGTCGAACAAGCGGTTCGGTGTTGCTGAGCCTGATGTTGAACCACGCGTCAGGGTATTGCACCGTTAGGCCGTCAAGGCGTGACTGTTTACCTTTGAATTCGTTCGCGATCTTGGCAATGGTGCGTGTCTTGTCCGCGACCGAGAAGTTGAGTTCGCCTGAATGGTAGTATTGCAAATACGGATTCACCAATGCAGAAAGCGGAAGTCCAGTTTTGCCCATGATGTTCAGGACTTTGATGAATGCCAAATCTGCAGACTCAACACCAAAAAACTCTTTGAAGTAATAATGTCCGGATAATTCGCCGCCGAGAAT
Organism: uncultured Methanosarcinales archaeon; assembly: GCA_964360075.1. GTDB lineage: Archaea > Nanobdellota > Nanobdellia > Woesearchaeales > ARS49 > DSQK01. The sequence goes on along the minus strand of CAYHVU010000010.1, from coordinate 5,238 downwards.
CGCGCCAAAGCGCTTCATCTTGTTCACAATATTTGTGTGTCCGACTTTGCTTTCGACAGGAATGCCTCCGTGCGCTTGGATGGCTTGCTTCACCGCGCGAGAAGCGCGCAAATCATACACGACTGCTCTTTTCGGGTGCTGTTTGAGCGTGTGCGTAGCAAACAACGCAAGAATAACATCAGCAGGAATCACGCGACCGTGTTCGTCAATGAACATCGCGCGATCCATGTCGCCGTCGAACGAAACCCCGAGATTTGCGCGCTTGTGTTTCACCATCTCTGCGCAGTCCTTGACGTTTTCAGGCAGCGCGGGGTTCGGAACGTGATGCGGATAGCGTCCGTCAATCTCAAAATCAAGATATGTCACGTTCAGAGGAAGTTCTTTGACAATTTTTGGAATGGTCAAGCCCGCCATGCCGTTGCCGGCGTCCAACACCACGTTCAGCTTCGGCACGTGCTGTGCGTGCTTCAGAATGAGCGAAAGATACGAACTGAGGATTGTTTTCTTGACGTGTCTGCCTTTCTTGGCTTTCGCAAATGGTCTGTTCAGAAGTTTTCTAACTGGTTCGAGAGTTTTCCCGCCGACCAAACGCGGGCCTTTCAAGACAACCTTGATGCCGTTGTATTTCGCGGGGTTGTGCGATGCCGTGACCATCAGCACGTGACCGTTTCTGGATGCCAGATAGGCCATCGGCGTTGAAATCAAGCCAAGGTCGATGACGTCCGCGCCTTGTTCGCGCAAGCCAAGCATCAACGCTTTCGCGAGCGCCGGAGAGCTCACTCGGTCATCTCTGCCAACATAGACTTTTTTGGCTTTTTGCCACACGACAAACGCGCGTCCGAACTTCTCGAAGAAAGATTCGTTTATTTCAGAAGGATAGACTCCTCTGATGCCGTATTCGCGGAAGATCTCTTTCACGGAAGAATAAACAGAAGATTGCTATTTAAACATTCTCACCACCGTTTGAAGTGTAGTGTGATGAATTCGTCGAGGTCCTTGTGGTGTCGTGGCATGATGTTGCATCCCGCTCGGAGCTGCCTTCCATTTTCCTTTTTGGCCTCAACCAGCTGTTTTTTCACGGCTTTGGCGATACTATTGTTTTTCAGGGTCGTAAGTTCAGAAATCAGTCCATCGAAGAATGATTTACGGGCATCATAAATGAGCAACAGTTCATTCTTCGCAGGATTTATTCCCGGGATGGTCAGCAATCCTCTGGCATATCCGGTTATGAATTGCATGTCGTCGCGATCCATGACGGGTTCATTTACGAGGTAGATTGCGCCTCGTCCTGAGAATGCAACCGGTGAGAAGTCAAGCCTCACATTTTGGTGAAAGAGGTCTTTGTGAGCTTTGATGTAACGGTTGTAAAAATCTTCAGGTTTCATTTCCCTTTCCTCGCCTTCGCCTGTTCTGAACTCACGCATTTTCTGCATTCAAAGCACCATTTTCGCATAGGAGAATAGCTCTTGACAGAACATCCGCATCGCTTACAAGCTTGTGATTTCATAACGTGCCCCTGATCTTCACGATATACAAGTCATCGTGCACTATATAAAGTTTTCCCTGTTTGGTGGTTACGTCATAACTGATTCAGCCATTGCCATAGTTTTTGCAAGAAAGAATACGCGCGTGACTGTGGTTTTCCTGCATCGGGCCCTTTCGTGTAAGCCAACGCAAGCGCGCGCACGTAGTCTTCGCAGATTTTCGCGTCGCAGATCATGCTTGCGTCGATGATGTCGGCATCACGGTAGCGTTTCGCGTCATTGATGATGCTGTCGATGGATGTTGTCTTTTCGACACGATTGAGGAAAGGAGTGCCATCAGGACTCGGCGTGATCGAAATGTAGTATGCATGCGATGCGGAGAGCGGTTTTGCCCAAATCAGCGCAGAACCCAATGGCGCGTTTTTCTCTCCGTTTGTCCAGATCGCTTTGTCGCTTACATCGTTATAGGTGAGCTGCATGGATGGTTGAGCGAAGCACGATTTTTAATGGTTCTGGCGCAAAAGTATTAAAAAGGCGGTTCAAGCATATTTCAGTATGGATTTCAAAGAGGCAATTACGGGCGCGCTGAAGAAAGAAACTGGCGTTGACATCATTTTGGAAATTCCTCCGAGCCCAACGCTTGGAGACTTCGCGTTTCCGTGCTTCACGCTCGCGAAGACGATGAAGAAAGCGCCGGCGGTCATCGCGAATGAACTCTCAAAGTCATTGAAAATCAAAGGTATCACCTCAATCAAGGCAAACGGTCCGTATCTCAATTTTTTCGTTGACAAGTCCTTGCTCGCAGACAAAGTGTTGAATGACATTCTTAAGGACAAGAACTATGGCGGCTCACGAGAAGGCGTGGGCAAACACGTCTTAATCGAGCACACGAGCAACAACCCGAACGCGGACATCCACGTCGGTAGAGCAAGAAACTCAATCATTGCTGATTCAATGGTGCGTTTGCTCAAATTCCAAGGTTACGAGACTAAGGTGCACTACTTCATCAACGATATAGGAAAGCAGATTGCGATGCTCGTGTTGGCCGCAAAAGGAAAAAAGCCGACGTATGAACAATTGCTGCAATTATACGTTGATTTCAATGCCGAACTCAAACAGCACGCAGAACTCGAACAAGACGTCTTCCAACTGCTCAACAAGCTCGAAAACGGCGACGCAAATGTCCGCAAACAGTTCCGCGACATTGTTGAAGTCTGCATTGCGGGACATCGCGCAATTCTGCACGATGCAGGCATTGAATTCGATTCGTTCGATTATGAATCTGACTATCTCTTCAACAAGAAAACAGAGCGCGTGCTCGCGCAACTGAAGGAAACCAAGAAGCTTTTCACTGATGAACAACAGCGCACAGTGCTTGATTTGAAAGGCTTTCCTGAAGTGGAAAGCGCGATGAAGAGCCCGGTTCTTGTGCTCACAAGAAATGACGGCACATCACTCTATCCGTTGCGCGACATCGCGTATTCGATTGACAAGGCATTGTGGGCGAAAGGACGAAACATTTTGATTTTGGGTGAAGACCAAAAATTGTATTTCCAGCAAATCTCTGCTGCGCTCTCCTTGCTCAAGGTCACACCGCCAGAAATTGTGCATTACGCGTTCATCGTGCTCGCTGATGGTAAAATGTCGACGCGTTCTGGAAACGTCGTGCTCTTCAGCGAGTTCATGAATGACGCGATTGAGCGCGCCAAAAAGGAGATTCTTGCACGCACGCCTGACATGAAGGGCAAGAAGCTTGATGACCTCGCAAAAACCATTGGGCTTGGTGCAATCAAGTTCAGCATTGCCAAGGTTTCGGCAGACAAGATGATCACGTTTGATTGGAACCAGGCGCTTTCATTTGAAGGCGACTCTGCTCCTTATTGTCAGTATGCTCACGCACGCATCAACTCAATATTGGAGAAGGCAGAAAAGAGAGGAAAAGTTGATGCTTCTTTGTTAACGCACGCGACCGAATCCATTCTCATCACGCGCTTGGGAACGTTTTCTGATATTGTGGCATCCGCTACAAATCATTTGAGTCCGCACATCATCGTCAATTACGCAAAAGAATTGGCGCAGGACTTCACTGCGTTTTATCATTCCTGTCCTGTGTTGCTTGCCGAAGACAAGCACTTGAAAGAGGCGCGTCTGGCATTGTGCGAAGCGACAAAGCAAATAATGAAGACTGCGTTGAATTTGATCGGGATCGACGCACCTGAGAGTATGTGACCGTCGACAAAGATACATTTATATACTGTAATAGTGAGTTTCAAGACTATGAATGAGCAGAAGACCGAAGATAAACGCTCGTCAACCGAGAAGCTAGCAGATCTTGCCGTCAATCATTTCTTTCGAACATCCTTTATCCAAAAAACATGCGAGCGCGTCATCGATGAACGTCTTGTCACATTAGTGAACAGAACCGTGCCGTTTGACCAAAAGCAACCCTATCTGTTGCGCGAGGTCGTCACGCCTGAACTGATCAAAGAGCTCGTGACAGAAGGCTATAGCCATGCGCAGATCGCAACCCAACTCAATGCGTATTTCGCAGATTTGGGCATGAAGACGAACTTCTTGAAAGGCAGCATCCATTATTACATACAATTGCGCAAGATTGCGTATCCTGGCCAAAAAAGCCGGCCCGAAAAGGCTGAGCTCCTGATGGGCACGGATGTCTTTTTTGATCTCGAAAAGCGGCTGAAGATGTTCGAGCCAAAAAAGCCGGAGCCATGCGTTGAAGATAGATCTATTGATGGCCGCGCACAGAAGTATGTGCGTGAAAATCCGCGCACAAGATTCAGGGCAGACCAGGTCGCAACGATCTTGCGTATGCGCGATGAGGACTGTAATGGTATGGAAATTGCGCGAACATTAGGTTGTTGTTATGCCTCAGTCTATGTCGTGCTGAATAAATTGGGCGAGAAGAAAAAACTTCGTAATCCGCACTTTTCAACCAAAGAAGAGTTGGCAATGGTTGAAAGCGTCCGCACGATGGGACTGGCTAAAGCCGTGAAATCAAATGGTCATACGTCGCGCGAATACCTTGTGGTATTGCGCAAACGCGCACCGGACATCGTTGAACAATTGTATGCTGATCTATTGGAGGCCGGTCCGAAACTTCGCAGCGCTTTTTACGGCAGACGCTAGCGCCCGTACTTCTGCTCCTGTATTTCCTCAATGGGTGTCTTCTTTTGATAGCTGTTTGAACCGTCTTCCTTTTTCTTGTAGCCCATAGTTTCGAATGGTGAGACTGCCTGTGCGTTCGCGCCGAGCTTGTACGGTGAGACTCCTTGCTCGTCTGCCTTGAAGACCTGGCCGCAGTTGCAGGACGCCATGACTGTGCCGTTGTGAGTGTGACTGCCGTAGGCTTTTGTTCCCTTTTCTTCGGTAGTCGCTTGCTTGTACGAGAATTTGGCTTGCTCGAGCGGATCTTGCGGCTTTTTTGGGTCTTCGTCAAAGCTTTTGCTGGCGTCCTTTTGCTGTTTCTTGTCTTCCTTGACGATGGCTTTCTCTATCTGTCCAAGCTCTTTCTCGTCAGCAGTTCCGAGCATCGTCAATTTCGCGCCTTGGTGGCGCTTCATGTGCTCCTGCCACGCATCAGAGTTTTCTATCACCTTGAGCTGGTGGCGTTCCACTTCACGAATCTCGACCTTGTTCTCGATGTTCGTGACCTTTTCAGGTTCGTGGACGCGAAGCGTGAGACGGGGCATGGGCTTTTGTGCGCTCAAGGATTTATAAGCTTGTTGAACGAGTG